>JANQJV010000031.1 GCA_028281465.1 Azospirillaceae bacterium
GGCCACAGCTCCGCGGACGGCGGACGGTGTTCCCCCGCCGTGCCGGGTTGACGGGCCGGGCCGACGGGGCGTCGGCGCTCCGGGATGTGGCCTCGACCCGCCCAGAGGTTCATTCTCTGCGGGACGGCGGCAGACGGTGAGACCTAGAGAGTATCGGCCGCGAGACCTGGCCCGGGCGGTGCACCGCCGGTGACGAATGGAGTTTGGGCAAAGGTAAGCTCGGGCCATACCGGAAAGAATCAGTCAAACTCACCGATATTGCCCCCTTGTCCTCATAGGCTTGTCGTGCCGATCGAAACTGGATGGACCTTGAGATCGGTTCGTCCGAAACCGCCGCGCTCGAGCAGCAGTGGAGCATCAAGCGGGTGGGCGACGGCGTAACCGAGGCAGTCGCCGAGATTCAGCGCCCCCCGCCCCAGCGCTTGGCCATGGTATTCGGTCCCAACAGGCAGTCTGCGGTGTTGAATTCGCTTCTTGAAGGATGGCAGCTCCACCAACCTGCGACAATGCTGGCCCGCACACTGGGCACTGGGCGACGACAGAGAGGCAACAGGATGATACAGAATTTCGAGCGGGCGGCCGCAGGGCTGACCGAGTACTGGTCGCCGAAGGTGGTCGGCGAGGTGAACGATCAATACGTCAAGGTCGCAAAGCTGAAAGGCACCCTGGTCTGGCACAAGCACGACGACGAAGACGAGCTGTTCTACGTCGTTCGGGGTTCGATGGTGATCGAGTATGCGGACAGTCGCGTTACGCTCGACGCCGGCGATTTCCACATTGTGCCGAAGGGCACCCTGCACAATCCGATTGCCGAGGAAGAGTGCTTGATCGTTTTGATCGAACCGAAGAGGACGAAGCACACCGGCGATGTGGTGATCGAAAAGACGAAATCGATCGAACAACAGCTCGCGTGAGGTCTTCGACAGCGTCCGACCATCGGACAGCATGAATGAAGCGGGGCGACAGCCAAGTCGGCCCGAACCGGTCATCCATGGAATGGAGGCGTCGCAGGATGCCCCCGACGCGTCCGTCGTACGGTCATCAGGTCGATCCGCCGGCGCTACCGACCGACACGCGCACCGGCTAAGCCCGATAAGCCAGCCGGAGGCCGCCCCAGTGGCGGCGATTCACAGTGATCGGGGCATCGACTTCCTTGAGACGGACCATTTGTCCCGCACCCATTTCTCGGAGATAGGACTGCATGAGAAACGGCCTGGTGTTGCGGCCGGCGGCAAGGCCGGCGCGGTCATTGAAAACGCGACGGTTGCGGGCATGGGCCAGGTTCCAATCCCGATCTCCCGGCTTCTGCGGCTTCGAATACTGGGCGTTGTGTGTCGGTAAATAGCCGGCGAGATTCACGGCGGCACAAAACTGAATTCGAGAGTCGATTTTCAGAACCGGTTCCTGCAAATCTGGAAGCAGTTGGTCCAACAGATTCGTGTAGGGCGCCATGAACTGTTGCGGATCGGTTTCGGGCAACGGTGTCAACGCCGTGCTGAACAGGTCCGCCTCGGAAATGTCACCGCGGTTCACACAGGCCGTCAGGGCCTCCGATATCCGTTTCGCCGTTTCCTGAACCGACTCGATGAACGATCGCTCGGCGTCGAAGAGGCGATGGTGAAATGCCACCAATCTCTGCATCATATCGCGCTCGACGTCCCTGAGCGCCATATGCAGCCCGAGGTCGCTGACACCAACGACCATGCAATGGATGGTGCCGACCGTCGGTATCTCCACCTCGGCCGGAGTCCCTTCCTCGACTGGCGACAAACCGGTTGGATCAAGCAAAAAACCACCAAGCGATATGTCAAGCATTTTCGTTTGAACCGGCTTCTTACCAATTGCCAAAGTAACGGGAATATCACATACGATGCGATCGACATCACGCCGATCTCCCGCAGCAGATTGCCGGAGTGCGATGATGAGCCGCCGCTTCAGCTCCGAAACAGCCACTTGCGTCTCTCGAACCTGTGTCCCGACCGTGTCCGCAACGATTGTGATCGTGTTCGTCTGATCCCGAATCTGCTGCACGCTTTCGGCAACCTTCGTCGCTCCCCCCGCGGATTCGGCGGCGTTGCGTCCGATCTCGGCGTTGGCGGCCGATTGCTGTTCCACAGCGGCGGCGGTCGCAGTCGCCACCTGATCGATCTCCTCAATGACGGTGATCACCGACTGAATCGATGCGACGCTGCCAGCCACTGCGTCGCGCAATTCAGCGATCTGATCGGAGATCTCCCCGGTTGCCTTGCTGGTCTGTCCAGCAAGGTTCTTCACTTCGTTGGCGACCACGGCAAACCCCTTGCCGGCGTCTCCGGCGCGGGCCGCTTCGATCGTCGCGTTCAGGGCGAGCAGGTTGGTCTGGCCGGCGATGGACGCGATCAGATTGGCCACCTGACTGATCGCCTGCGTTGCCTGGTCCATGCGCTGGACCGCGTCGGCGGCCTGGCGGGCGTCGTCGACCGCCCCTCGGGCGACCGAACTGGAGCGCGCTGCCTGGCGCGCGATTTCACTGCCGGCGGCGCCCAACTGGTCGGTCGCCGCCGCAACGCTGGCGGCGTTGGTGCTGGCGTCCTCGGCGGCTGTGGCCACAACAAGCGAACTCTCCCGAACCACGGCCAGGGACTCCCTCAGATCGGCAATGCCGTCGCCAGCGCGCTTGCTGCTGCCGTCGACATCGACCCAGGTCATGTCGAGATCGTCTTCGATGGATTTGCACGTCTCCAACAGGGCCTGGCGGACCAGAGCCTTCTGCTCGGCGTCTTTCTCCAGCGAGGTATGGGCTGCGAAGGCCAGACGGGCCCGGAGAGCGCGCAGCTTCCCAAATGCCTCGCGGAACTCGGGGACAGCCGGAACCTCGATCGTGTGATCGATCTCGTTGTGTGCCACGGCGTCGAAATGCACGCCCATGCGGGCCAACGGCCTCCGCACCGACTTCAGCAAGGCTGCCGCGAGAACCGCAGTCACACCGACAACGATCGCCATCAAGATGAGCGTCCACACCACCAGGCTGTCCAATGAAGTCTGTGCGGCGGCAATCTCCTCACTGGACAGACGTAGCTGAATCTCAACCAGACGTCCGATTGCTTCGGTCAGGGGATCGATCGTCTGGTACAACCGCTCGCGCACAAACCGATCGAGTCCGTCAGCATCTCGGGCGGCAAGGATGCGGGAAAGTTCAGAGACAGCATCGTCGGTCGGTTGTTTGAGCTGTTTTACCTCTTCAAGCAGACGCGCTTCGTCCGGCCCCACCGCTCGATCGACGATTCTGGGCCAATGCGCAGAGATGGTTTCGATTGCCCGCACAACTGAGTCTGCCCCATCAGACCAACCATTGTTTCCATTCTTTACTTTGTGCGACGCATCGACGATCGATACTGCATAGGCGTCCGATACGGCTTTCAGGTCGCGCAGCGGTACGACCCGTTCGTCGTTGACCGCTTGAAGCCGTGTGTTGGAACCCAAGACACCGTTCAAACCGAGCCAAGCGATCGCCAACATCATGACGATGCTGAGAATGTATCCACCGATCAAGCGATAGGAGACACTGCCCGCAACCTCTGCAAATCTATGGGTCACCCCAAGACGCACAACGGTCCCATTCCGAATCGCGAGCCCGCCGCCATGCCTGCTGCGCATCGCGGCGTAGGCTCGCTCCGCCTCGGCAATCTCGTCGCGTCCAGCCTTGGAGCGGATCGAAATATATCCAGTGACCTTTCCATCTTCGGCGACCGGCGTGACGTTTGCCCGCACCCAATAGTAATCGCCGGATTTGGTGCGATTCTTGACCAACCCGTCCCACGGCTGGCGGGATTTGATTGTCGTCCAGAGGTCGGCAAAGGCGGCTGGCGGCATATGGGGATGTCGTATGATGTTATGCGGCGAACCAAGCAGTTCTTCCTCCGTGAAGCCGCTGATTTCGATAAAGGCCCGATTGATAAAGGTGATCCGCCCTCTGAGGTCCGTACGAGAAACCAGCTGTGCACCATCTGGTACGTCGACTTCGTAGTCCGTTATTGGGTGGTTCTGCCGCATTCGATCGTGTCCCCCATCGCCGAGGTCGATGACGCCTTGATAAAACTTCGGTTGACCTGTCCTGCGTTGGAGGATGGGCCTGAATGGTGGTGTTGCGCGGTCCGCTTTGTCGACCTGTCGGAAGGCGAAGCGTCGCGACGCCGAACGACCATCCAGGACGACTCGCCGAATTCGCCACCGACGTATGACAGTGCCGCACATCGCAGCTCAGTGCAAATATATCTATGCTCAATGGCGCCCGATGGACAACAGTTCACCATTCAAGTTGTGCGTCTCGCGAATCGGTGTCGGCTGGTGATGCACCGTTGTTGCGCGTGCATTGCTGCCCACTCTCGCGGGACCACAGCCGAAATGATCAAAGGGGCGGGCGTCACGCTGCCACCGGTCAGCGCCATCGATGAAGACTCCGGTTGGCGTCATGGGTTCTCGTCGCGTGGAAACGGATCGTCGCGGCAGCGTACGGACCGTGAGCACACAAGCAACCATCATGCTCCTGAGATTGGACTCCCATCGATGATGACGGGTCAGGACGCTCCATCCCACATTCATTGCTGGCACGGAGAGGATAGTATGAGCGCGGGACTCCGCCCATGTTTCGATTGCGAAGCTTTGGCGTGTGTGGGCCATCGGACAGGCGACCAACAGATGGAGGCGGATCACCGTCTTCAGTTCCTCGACCCTGACGGCGACTTTGATCAGATGCAGCCGCACGCAGGAGCATGGTGCGCGACGACCGATCTTCCAGCCGCGACACCGGCGTCCGACGACAACCGACCGCCACCCAAACCGCGCGTCCATCCGCTCACCGCACAGGGGTGACAGACCAGGCGCTCGCGTGTAGATTCAAATATAGTGGGTGGGCCTTGTCGACAACCGCACTATCTTGATTCGCACCAAAATACTGTCAGTCTTCAGCGGATTGTGCTATACTCGCCCGCCCTCAGGCATCATCGGCGTGATACCCCTGGCCCGCATTGACGACAGGTTCGGTTTCGGCGCTGAACGACGAGCGCCGGTTGGACCGCCACCATCTTGGCGGCCGGCTTCTGGGCGTGGTCCGGGCCGGCTGCAAGCCGGCGGTCCAGCCGGAAAGGATGCCGGCGCTCCGAAACAGGGCAGCCCGAGGACCGGTCAGTGTTTCGGGCTGTTGGTATTGAGAGACACCGGACCATGGCCGACACATCACCAACACCCAGAGGAACCTATTGTGGTCGGTTGGGCGTGGCGAAGATGCGCGCCATGAAAACTCTCAACTCGTTACCGAAAAATGCGCGAAAAGAGTGAGCCCCCCGGACGCACCACCCTGGCCCCATTGGTCCAGAACGAAATATTCGGATCCCTGAGCTTTTCCGTGGCTATGGTTTCAAAAGAAGAGCGCTCAACGCAAAAAACGCTGGCGGACCCGACAGGATTCGAACCTGTGACCTCTGCCTTCGGAGGGCAGCACTCTATCCAGCTGAGCTACGGGTCCCACGACCGAAAAGCGAAACGGCAATCTACCGAAATGCGTGATGCAGGGGAAGGCCTTTTTGGGCCAAGTGTTGCAGCGGCCGGCGGATGGCGGCGGGAACCAGTTTGCGAGCGACCTGAACCGGACGGCGGCGTTCGGCGCCGCTTGGTAGAGGAGCGGACGGATCTTCGAGCCAGGTCGCCACATCCTCCAGCACCACCGGACCATTCAGATCGCGCAAAAGCATGTGCCAGCCCTCGCCGTAAACCGCGATGCGCTGCGGTGCATCGGCCGGCAGAGCGGCCAGCAGCGCATTGACCGGCCCGCGCGGCAGCACCTCTTCGTTGTCACCGTAAAGAATCAGGCTGGGCAAATCGAACTTCGGCGCGGCCGCCAAGGCCCGATCCATCAAATCCACCAGGCCCGACACCGAGTCGACCCGGCTGGCGTTGAGGTGATAGGGGTCGCGGCCCAACTCGATCAGCATGGGGATGTTGTCGGATGGGCGGATGCCGATCTCGCGCGGCGGCCGCAGGGTGAGCTGTGGCGCTACCCGTTGCGCTGCCCACAACGCCGAGCGCTCCACCGGCGACATGGTCGAACGACCCCAGACCGCAGGCGCCACCAGCACCACGCCGGTCACGGCATCAGCCAACTGACGCTTCAAGTCCGGCTGGTCCATGGCCGAGAGCACCACGGCCCCGCCCATGCTCTCGCCGACCACATACAGCGGCACATCCGGATAATGGTCACCCAGAAGCGCCACGGCCGTGACCAGGTCGGAGACCATGGCATCGTCGCTCGACCACAGCCCGCGGTTCACCGTCTGCCCAAAACCACGCTGATCATAGGCGAACACCGCATAGCCCTGGGGGCTGAGCG
>JANQJV010000105.1 GCA_028281465.1 Azospirillaceae bacterium
TTCGGTTTCGGCGCTGAACGAGGAGCGCCGGCATCCCTGCCGGCTGGACCGCCGCCAATCTTGGCGGCCTGCCGCTGGACGTGGTCCGGGCCGGCTGGAAGCCGGCGGTCCAGCCGGCAAGGAGGCCGGCGCTCCTCGTTCAGCGCCGAAACCGAACCTGTCGTCAATGCGAGCCATGGGTATGACTTGCCCATGGCGGCCATGGTCGCACGACGTCCGTTTCACAGCGGTGCGGCGACGCTGGTCCCGGTCCACAAGCGCCATCGCGAATACCCCGTCGATGAACCAGCCCAATGCCTCGCCTCCAGAGCAAATCCCGAGCGGATTGATTCAATCTGGGACGATGATTTGGCGTAAAATCAAGTGACTAGAGCGTTTTCCGCGAACCAAAGTGAGCGGAAAACGCTCCAGTGTGTCGCCTTGACCGTGGCCTGCTCCCGGTTTCCCTAGGTCTGCGATTGGCGTGATGATGTCGTACAGCATATTTGTCATACGTCAATGATGTCGTACGACAAATATGCTGTACGACATCATTGACGTATGACGTTCTGATCTACATATCGGCGTTGGTCCGTCACGGCCAGCGTGCGCCGCACCGCGACCGCTGAGACGAATTGAGGAAGGCGGGACCAGATGGAACGGGCCAATGAAACCGAAGGCATGGCGCTGCCGCAACCGGTCATCCATCCGAACCCGATCCGGGCGATCCCCGGCTCGGATTTGACCCCTGATCAGATCGTCGGCCGAGATGCGCTGGCAGCCAAATGCTGGGAGGCCATCGGCCTGCAGAACATCCGCCTGGAGAACGAACGCCGGATCGGCAAGACCCTGCTCATGAAGCGGATGATCGCCACGGCACCACCGAACACCCGGTGTGTTCTGATGGAGGTCGGCGGCGTGACCTCGGCAAAGGCGTTCGTCGACGCCGTCTTGGTTGCGTTGGCGGGAGCGGTGCCGGAGCACGCGAAGACACTGCAATCATCGTTCGACAGGATGGTGCGTGGCCTGTCCGGTCTGGAAGTGGGCGGTTTCCTGAGAATTCCACAGGCGGCCGAGAAGCACTGGCGTCCAATCTTCCTGGATTACCTGACCAACGTCGCCCAGAGAGTCCCGGATCGGATCGTGTTCTTCTGGGACGAAATACCCTGGATGTTCGAGAATATCGGCACGCGGGACGGACAGCAGGCCGTCAACGAACTGCTGAGCACCTTGCGCGATATCCGCCAAATGTCCGGGCACCGGTTCCGCATGGTCTTCACCGGCTCGATCGGTTTTCATCACGGGCTCGGCGCACAGGCGAATGCGGGATTGGCCAACGGTGCCGTCAACGACATGCACCGCATCGAGGTGCCGCCCCTTGATGCGGCCGGCAGTCGGGAGCTCGTGCATCGCCTGGCCGCCGGAGAGCACTTGGTGTCCGACGATCTTGCCGGCTTGGCTGAGGAAATCCACGCGCAGACCGGGGGCGTCGCCTTCTACATGCACCATGTGGTCGCCAAACTCGGCGATCGTCCGGCGGCGACCAGGGGCGACGTGATCCGGGCGATCGATCGGTTTCTGCGCATGGCGGACGACCCCTGGTCCATGCGCCACTACCGCGAACGCATGAAGGGATATTACGGCAGCCAGGAAGCGGCAGCCCAGGCGATCCTCGACGCCGTTGCCGAAGCGCAGGACCCCGTGCCGTTTGCCGAGCTGTTCGCCCACGTGCAGTCGGTGAGCATGGGGCCGCGCCCTCTCACCAAATCGGATGTTCTGCGCCTGCTCGATCGGCTCCAGCTTGATCACTATCTGGCCGAACCCGTGGACAGGCCACGGCACTACGGCTTCAAGTTTCCCCTCGTCAAGCGTTGGTGGCGGTTCGACCAGGGATTGGACCTGTGAGCGTCTCGACCTTTACACCGAGCAGCATGCCGCCGGCGCTGTTGGAGGCCATCTTCACCGCGCGTGCGGCTCTGGCCGAAAAACTGCTGAACCGGATACGCGACGGCATCGAGGTAGGAACACGCCGCAGTTTTCTGCTCACTGGCCCGCGCGGCATCGGCAAGACGTTTCTGGTCAGCCTGTTGCACCATCGGGTCATGGGCGACCCGGCGCTGGCCGCGCGGCTGCGCGTGGCCTGGCTGCCGGAAGACCCCTATGGCATATCGTCTTACGCCACACTGCTGCGCGAAATCCTGCACCAACTCAATCGGCAACACGGCGTTCCAGGATGGCCCGAAAGGTTGGAGGAGATCAAACGCCTGCCGGACGATGATCAGCGCCAGGACGTGCTGGAACACGTGTTGATCGAGACGCTGGATGGCAAACCTCTGTTCCTGATCGCGGAAAACCTGGATGAGATTCTTGGCGCCCTGGACGTGGTCGGGCAACGGTCCTTACGCGCCCTGCTGCAAAGCCGCATCTCAGCGATTCTGCTGTGCACCACCACCTCGCTCGCCGAAGAGATCAAAGACCGTAAGGCCGCTTTTCACGGCTTTTTCCAGATCGAAACCCTTGACCCCTTCAGCTTTGAGGATTGCGTCGGCATTCTGATCCGCTTGGCG
The DNA here is from genome assembly GCA_028281465.1 of Azospirillaceae bacterium. Classification (GTDB taxonomy): domain Bacteria; phylum Pseudomonadota; class Alphaproteobacteria; order Azospirillales; family Azospirillaceae; genus JANQJV01. Next base: position 2,547 of record JANQJV010000105.1, read on the forward strand.
AATACCTTTGGTGACAAGGACCTGACAGAACTGCTGCACGCACCGAAGGGGCGGGCACGGGTGCGGGCAGTCCATCATCTGGCCGGCGGCAACCCACGCGTTTATGTCCTGTTTTTTGACTTCCTTACGCAGGATTCACTGGACCAGCTCCGGGATGCCTTTCTCAGCCTGCTCGACAAGCTCACGCCCTACTACCAGGGCCGCATGCAGACCTTGTCGCCGCGCCAACGCCAATACATCGAGGTGATCCGCAAGAACATCATCCCCATGGCGGTACGGGACATCGCGCGGGACGCCTTTGTCTCGCCCAACTCCGCCGGCACCGACCTGAAACGCCTGCGTGACCTGGGCTATGTGCAGGCGAACCAGGCGGGGCGGGAGTCCCTGTACGAGCTGCGCGAGCCGCTGATGCGCATGTGCCTGGCGGTCAAGGAGGAGCGCGGCGGCACCGTCCCGCTGTTCGTCGATTTTCTGCGGGTTTGGTTCCTCGAGGGCGATGGTGCCGGCGGGGAACACCCCCTCCCGGTCCAGTTCCGTCGGGATCCGGCCGCGCTCGAAGCCGCGCAGGCGGCGATGCATCGGCACAAGGCGCAGATCGATTTCATCCTGCAAACCCTCATGCAACACGATGACGAGGCGGCGCGCGGACGCGACGCTGAGGACCGGGCCGAGGAAACTCTTGTCAAACTCAAGGCGCTGCACGAAGGCGCCCCCGGGAACCTGTCGGTTTGGCTCGAGGTCGATCGGCGGCTCACGGCACGCCGGGATTGGCATCAGTTGGCGGATTGGGCCCGAAGGCTGATCGACCGTGCGCCCGATCAAGCCCTTGGGTGGGACTCACTCCGGCTCGCCTCCCTGCGGCTCGACAATGACGAAGTGGCCCTGGAGGCCACAGAGCGATTGTTGATCCTGTGGCCGGACGCGCCGGGTGTAAAGATCGACCATTTGATTTGTCTTCGTTTAGCGGGGCGGTGGGACGACGCCCGCGCCTTTGCACGACAGTGTTTAGAGGTGGCAAAGGACGCCGAAGCATCAGTCCAGGATCATGATGTTCTGCGGAGTTGGAGGGTGCTCGAAGTGGACTGCCACTCCAGTCTCGGGGATGAGGAAGTGGCGGCGGAGCAGGTTCTTGACATCCTTTTTTCGGATGCCACCGACTATGATGTGTGGAATCGCCTCTTGGGCCTGCTCCAGTGGCTCCGGGCCGACCGTGCTCTTCTCGCTGCGACGACCATCGGGACCGAACACTTCCCATTACTTAGCGAGGTCTGGCGCGACCACGCGGTTGCTTTGGCCGTTAACGGGCTGCTGACCGAGGCTTTGACTGCCCTGGGCCGGGCCGCAGAACTGGAGCCGGTCTATGAGGATGTTCCATACGATCGGTTCGTCGTCCTCGTTGATACGGGGGCGCTGGACGAAGCCAGAGCGATCGAACCCGTCGACCTTACCGGCGTGCCCAAGCAAGCCTTGCCCGCCGTCGCGTCCTGCGCCGCCCTCTTGAGACTGATCGAAGGACGCTTTGACGAAGCCGGGGCGCTGTTGGAGATCGGGCTTGAGCAACGGAAACGCTTTGGACGACTAGAACTTGAGAATACCCCGCTGCGCCTCGCCGGATGGACGGACCGTGCGGACACCTTGCGCCACGGTGCGGAGATCTGGCTGGAAACCTATCGCGCCGTTGACGACGGATTGAGATTTCTGGGCGCCAACCTGGTGCGGGCGACTCTGGCGCCAGACCTTCGGCTTTCCGCCCAACAGCTCAACCGCTGGTGCGACATCTGGCAGGCCGTTGCCGAAGAGGAGCCTGAGTTGGCCGTGCCGTTGCGCCTGATGCGAGCGGCCGTACACTTTCGGGAGACCTTGGACGACGCGGTTCTCCTGTCATTGCCGGTGGAAGAGCGCGCGCTGCTCGACCCGCCGATCCGGCGTTATCTGCGCTGGCTGGGGCGCGAAGCCCACCCGCTCGACGAGACGGTCAATGCCGTCATTGCCAAAGCACGGAGAGCCCATGGCGAACGGCAGGCGCGGCGTCGGCGCGAAGACCGACCCATCGCATGGACCCGCTGGTGGCAGGACGCGCCGGACGGGGCGATGCCCACGAAAGCCCGCCTGGACGATGCGTTGGCCCACTACAGCGCCCGGACGACTGTGCCCGATCCGTTGAACCGGCTTGCTCCTGGCACGTGGTCCGCCCTGCCGAAGAAGGCCGCGAGCGGATTCCTGCAGTCACTGGTTGAAACCGTGCCGGACGCGGCGAAACTGCTGGCGCTGCCGCACATTCGGGTGCTTCGGATCGAGCAGACGACGTTGGCGGTCCTCGAGGGCCATCTGTATCAACTGCACCTATCTACCCAGAGTGGTCCCGGTGCCCTGGATGTTTGGTCGGATGGCCGGGATTGGGTCGTGTTGGATGGCCTGGCGTCCACGATCCAGCGCCTTGTTTCGCGGGGATCGATTGTCCTGGGCGACGACGCCCTAGTTCCGTATGTCGTTTTCCACAGCTCCGTTTTGCGGGCAGACGAAGGTCGGTTCTGGACCATTTTGTCGGACGATGCCGCCGCTCTGGAACAACTGAGGGCGGTCGGCTTTGAGCTTGATCTCACGCACTGTCTTGCGGAGACAGATGTCGCGACCCTCCCTTCGACAACCGAGACTGCAGGGCCGACCCCAGACCTGAGGGCGTTGGTGATCTACGCCAATCGTCCGTGGTTGACAGGATATTTTGTTGCCGACAAGTCCGTCGGACGGGTGACCATATCGTATACAAAGCTGCTCACCGCGGACCTGTTGCCGCTTCGCCGCGAGGTGTTTGCCGGGCCGGTGCGCCTTTGGGAGCCGAACGAGGCGTTGCAGGCCGATCGGTGAACAAGCCGACATGTCGCTTTCACCGCACGCTTTGTCTCCAATGGGAGTCGTGCACACCGTGTGCTTCCCACCCTCCGTGTGCTCCGAGGCAAGGGGGCAAAGGACCTTGGCCGCAAGGAATTGACCCCCATCGCGGCGCCTACTGCGCCTTACCTCCGCCGAACACGTCCTCAAGCGTTTCGGAGTCCAGAAGGTTGTCGGCCAACTGCTCCAATTGGTGCGTATCGGCCATGTGCACGCGCTGCACGGTGTCATCGGAGAGAGGGCCGAATTTGCGTCCGAGCAGGCGCAGCAAGGTCTCGACCCGGCCCTGGTTAACGAAGTCGGGGCCAACTTCCTCCATGATCTTTGGCCGCGCTTCGTCAAGGATCTGTTTCATGAAGGGCGACATGATGGCCTCGTCCTGTTCCGGCATCAGGCGCGCCACGCGGGCGCGGATGTCCGCTTCTTCGATCCACGGCGTACACCCGGTCGCCGCGCAGGTTCTGGAGTTCGCGGCTGATATGGCTCTCCGAACGGTCGACCGCCGGCTTTCCCGACAACCGCCGCACGACCTCGGCTGGCAGACGCTCCCGGATGAACGCATCCGCATGACCCGGTTCGTCCAGAATGTGCTTGGCGAACTCGTCGTGACGCTGGATCAGGCGGGTCGGCATCGGCTGTCGGTCTGGAAGGGTTACATACAATGGTAGGAGACCAGGCCATCTCCCGGTGCATGGCGTCAAGACGGGAATTCTGGCGTACACGCAACGACCGGGCGCCGCGTTGGCGAACGGACCAGCACAAGCTCCGACGTGTGCCAACACGCATAACGGTGAGTGCCTGTTCGCTGCGGCCCAACACGTCGCCAATCCGATGCCCGATAACCTCGATGTCGTCCAGCCGCTACGAGATGACCGAGACGCACATACCTTGGCCGAAAAAGATCTTGGCGCTGATGAGAGCCTACTGCGTCTGGCTTC
>JANQJV010000257.1 GCA_028281465.1 Azospirillaceae bacterium
GGCTGGGACCGCCGCCATCTTGGCGGCCGGCCGCTGGGCGTGGCCCGGGCCGGCTGGAAGCCGGCGGTCCAGCCGGCAAGGATGCCGGCGCTCCGAAACAGGGCGGCCCGAGGACCGGTCATTGTTTCGGCCCGTTGGTATTATGCACTTTGTGGCAAATTCAACCATTCCCTCCGTTCCTGTCCTGGCAATGGCAAATCTACGATATCTTGAGTCCGAGGACCACAGAGGTCCGTCTCGGAATTGGCGCGTCTGGAAGATTGGGGTCGACCAAGTGGATCGAAACTAGCAACGACATTTTTCATACCCACTGATAACTTAATAGCGCCCAACGGAAGGGCGTTGACGCTGGCTAAACGGCTCGTCCCCCCCCCCGGGCACACCCGACACGCAGCACAAGGTTTCGCTGTCGATCCAACACGGCTACACAGAGCAGCCATGCGAAGCCACCGCGAACTCTGGAGCCCGATGCCATGACCCACTCGCCCGCCGCCCCCGCCATGTCCTGGCCGCTGCGTCTCTTGAAGGCCTTTCTGGACCGGGCGTTCCGGTTGCTGTTCCGTATCGAGGTGAACGGGCTGGAACACTGCAAAGCGGCAGGCGATACGGCAATCATGGTGTCCAATCACCAGTCGTACTTGGATGCACCGATCCTGGCGGCGGTTCTGCCCGGCCGGGTCAGCTTCGCCATCAACCATTTCACCGCCGAGAAATGGTGGATTCGGCCGTCTTTCGCACTGGTGCGGGTGTTCCGCGTCGACCCGACCAAACCCTTTGCCATGAACACCATCATCAAGCGGATGCGCCATGGCGGTCACTGTGTGATCTTTCCGGAGGGCCGGCTGACCGAGACCGGCGCGCTGATGAAAATCTACGACGGCCCAGCCGTGGTAGCGGACAAGCTCGGCTGCCCGGTTCTGCCGATCCGGATCGAGGGCTTGGAACACAGCATCGTGTCGACCATGGCTGGGCGGATGCGCCAACGGCTGTTTCCGAAAGTCAGCATCACCGTCCTGGCGCCGCAGCAACTCACCCTGCCGCCGGAGGCGAAGGGCCGGCGCCGGCGGCAGCTCGCTGGCGCCTGGCTGTACGACCTGATGTCGGATGCTGCGGCGGAGACTGGCCCGCGGAACGCGACCCTGTTTGCGGAGATGCTGGCCGCCCGCGCACGCCATGGCGGCAAGATGAATCTGCTTGAAGATATCAACTGGCGGCCCATGACCTATGACCGTTTGCGCATCGGCTCCATGATACTCGGGCGCAAGCTGGCGGCCGTGTCGACGCCGCGCGAGACCGTTGGCATCCTGTTGCCGAACGCGCTCGGCACCGTGGTCGCGTTCTTCGGCCTGACCGGATTCGCCCGGGTGCCGGCCATGCTGAACTACACTGTCGGTGCAACCAATCTCATCTCGGCCTGCGCGACTGCCGGGATCAAAACGGTGATCACCTCTCGGCTGTTCATCCAACGCGGCCACCTGGAAGATCTGGTCGACGCGCTCAGCCAGCACGTCACTCTGGTTTATCTGGAGGATGTGCGCGACGGCGTATCGCGCGGCGACAAGCTGCGCGGCCTGGTCGACGCCATGCGCGCACGCGCCGTGCACCGCTCGTTCGCCGTGCGGCATTCCGATCCGGCGGTCATCCTGTTCACCTCCGGCTCGGAGGGCGCACCGAAAGGCGTGGTGCTAAGCCACGACAACATTCTGGCCAACTGTCGGCAGGCACGGGCCCGGCTGGATTTCAATCCAACCGACAAGGTGCTCAACGTCTTGCCGATGTTCCATTCCTTCGGTTTGACCGTGGGTACCATCATGCCGATCGTGTTCGGGGTGCGGCTGTTCCTGTATCCTTCGCCCTTGCACTATCGTCTGGTGCCGGAGATGGCCTACGCGTCGAAAGCGACCATCATGTTCGGCGCCGACACCTTCCTCGCCGGCTACGGGCGGGCCGCCAACGCCTACGACTTCTGCTTCATGCGCTACGTCTTGGCGGGTGCCGAACCGCTGCGCGAGGAGACCCGGCGGCTCTGGATGGACAAGTTCGGCATCCGCATCCTCGAGGGCTACGGCGTCACGGAAACGGCCCCGGCTCTCGCCTTGAACACCCCCATGCACTATCGGGCCGGCACGGTCGGCCGCATCCTCCCGCATGTGAAAACCCGAGTTGAGCCGATCGAAGGCATTTCCACCGGCGGGCGGCTGCATGTCTCCGGGCCCAACGTCATGCTCGGTTATCTGAGCGCGCAGAAGCCGGGTGAGCTCTTGGTACCGCCGGACGGCTGGCACGACACCGGTGACATCGTCGACATCGACCGCCACGGGTTCATCAAAATCATCGGACGCGTCAAACGCTTCGCCAAGATCGCCGGCGAGATGGTCTCCCTGGCCGCGGTGGAGGCGGTGGCTGTGAGCCGATGGCCGGACCATATGCACGCCGCCATCGCCCTGCCCGACGGACGAAAGGGTGAACAGATCGTCCTGATCACCACCTGCCCAGAGGCGGACCGGGCGATCCTGACCGAACATACCCGCGCCACCGGTCATACCGAGCTGATGGTGCCAAAGTCGGTGGTCGCCGTGGACGATATTCCACTCCTGGCCACCGGCAAGATCGACTACGTCAAGGTCCGGTCCCTGGGCGAACACCGATTGGCGGACCGGGCGGCCGCCTGAGAGTGTACGCACGGGAGCCACGGTCTGGCGCCCGGCACAACGGCCAGGTGCCGCCCAAAACACCGATTTTACTTTTGTTCCGGGCAGTTTGGCGGCATGAATAGGGCAAGACCCCCCTTTGAGGTTAACAACCGGTACGCGGTGGAGGAGACCCCCCCGGCATGATCATATCCGACATTCTCGAAATGAAGGGCCACGGTGCCATCACGATTGTGGAGACCGAGTCCATCCAGGCGGCTGCCAAGATCCTGCGAGAAAAGAAATTCGGGTCTTTGGTGGTCCGCAACCGCCAAGGGAAACTTGCCGGGATCATCACGGAACGGGACATCATCCGTGGATTGGCCGACAAAGGACCGCTGGCGCTGTCGTTCAAGGTTGAGGACATGATGACCCGAGATGTCCGGACCTGCAAACCGGGCGATCAACTCAAAGACGTCATGGAAATGATGTCGATTCGTAAAATCCGACATGTCCCAGTTCTGGCAAAGGGTGAGTTAGTTGGCATCATTTCAAGTACGGACGTGGTGAAATACCGTCTCACTGAACGCTCCAGCGAAGTGAATGTCCTGCGCGATCTGACGCGGGCCAGAACGTGATTCAAAGCGGCGCGGCGCGGCGCGGCATGGCGTCACGCCGTCCCGATGGTTCCCCCGATGGTTCCCCCGATGGTTCCCCCGATGGTTCCAACGTGAACTGATCCGTCATAGGAGCACGCTTGGGGGCAATTCAATCCGGTGGATTTTGCCGAGGGGGCTGCCCTAAGTATTCAGTCGACTTGATACCGCCGCTTCCCCGCAGTACGTTCATCGTGGTGACTGATTCAGGTTCAAACGTTCGAGTGCTGTGGCTAGCGTCCAATTCCTGTCGGGCAAACGCATCCTCCTGGTCATCGCCGGAGGCATTGCGGCTTACAAGTCTCTTGATCTGATCCGCCGGGCCCGCGAACACGGCGCCTCGGTTCGTGCTGTGCTGACTGCAGCAGCGACACAGTTCATCACGCCGCTGTCTGTGGCCGCCCTGACCGAGGACAAGGTCTATCAGGACCTATTCTCTCTTACCGACGAGTCGGAGATGGGGCACATCCGGCTCTCGCGCATGGCCGACGTGGTGGTGCTGGCACCGGCCACAGCCAATATCCTGGCCAAGCTGGCCCATGGCCTGTGCGACGACTTGGCCACCACCGCACTCCTTGCCGCCGACAAGCCGATCCTGGCTGCCCCTGCCATGAACCATCGGATGTGGCACCACCCGGCAACCCAAGCCAATCTGCACCTGCTGACGGATCGCGGAGTGCGCATCGTGCCACCAACTGAGGGGAGCATGGCCTGCGGCGAACATGGCATCGGCCGGATGGCGGAACCGGCCGATATCATTGGTGCGGTCGCGACCCTGCTTGCAGACACCGGGTGTCCGGAAACCGACGGGATACCGCCGGCAGATGGCCGCCTGCGCGGCCGTCGGGCTCTGGTCACCAGCGGACCGACGCGTGAACCCATCGACCCCGTCCGTTACATATCAAACCATTCCTCGGGCCGCCAGGGTCATGCCATCGCTGCCGCCTTGGCGGCGGCGGGCGCCGAGGTTGTCCTGGTGAGCGGGCCGACGCTGCTGCCTGACCCGCCCGACTGTCGCGTGGTACGGGTCGAGACGGCACGCGACATGCTAGCGGCCTGCCAGACAACACTGCCGCGCGACATCGTCGTGTGCGCGGCCGCCGTGGCGGACTGGCGCGTCGAATCCGACGCAACGCAGAAGATCAAGAAGGGGGCGGGCGGCCCGCCGGTGCTCCATCTCGTGGAGAACCCCGACATCCTGGCCACCCTCGCAGCACCGGGACCGGATCGCCCGACTCTGGTGGTTGGCTTCGCCGCCGAAACCGAGACCGTCCTTGAGCACGCGCGCGCCAAACGGGTCCGCAAACGGTGCGATTGGATCGTGGCCAACGACGTCTCACCCGCCACCGGCACTTTTGGCGGCACCATGAATACCGTGCATCTCTTGCGCGGCGACACCGTCGACTCGTGGCCTCCCCTGGACAAGGATGAAGTGGCGCGGCGTCTGGTTGCGGCCGTGGCCGACCGCTTTGCAGCGGCGACTGTCGACCCGGGATGAGCGCTGGGAGGAACAGGGTGCGCGTGTCCATCCACCGTTTGCCGCACGGACGCCACCTCCCGTTGCCAGAACAAGCCAGCGCCGGAGCGGCCGGGATGGACCTGATGGCGGCACTGGATCAGCCAGTGTGCCTGGCGCCAGGCGAACGCGGCCTCATACCCACGGGCGTTGCCATCGCCCTGCCGGCCGGTTGGGAAGCCCAGGTGCGCCCGCGGTCGGGCCTAGCGTTGCGGCATGGATTGACGGTGCTCAATAGTCCCGGAACCATCGATGCCGATTACCGCGGCGAACTCAAAGTCATTTTGATCAATCTGGGGGCCGACCCCGTCTCCGTCGAACCAGGTCAGCGCATCGCGCAACTGGTCGTCGCACCAGTGACCCCGGTCGAATGGTGCGAATCCGACACCTTGCCCGAGAGTGCGCGGGGCACCGCCGGATTCGGATCGACGGATGACATAAATCAAGAAAGTTAGAATGATGTTTCGCGTTTCAAAGAAACTTCTTTTTGCAATCGCAGCCGTGCTCGACATTGCCTACAATGCCGGTAGTGAACCAGCCCAAAGCGGTGAGATCACCCGGCGTCAAGGCATTCCCAAACGCTATCTGGAACAGGTGCTGCAGCAACTGGTCCGCGACGGTGTGTTGACGGGGGTGCGCGGTCCACGCGGCGGATATCGGCTGGCCCGTGAGCGCCGCCGCATCACCGTGGGGGAAATCGTGCGCATCGTGCGCGGTATGGACGCCAGCAGCGATCCCATGGAAGAAGCCGAAACGTCGGCGCTCGGCCAGAACGTGGTGGCGCCGCTGTGGCGCGAAGTGCAAGAAGATTGCATGGTCCGCCTCGACTCCACCACCATTGAGGACCTTTGCCTCCGGGCCCGGTCCGCTGGCGTGGTCAGTGAAACAAGTGACCGCATCGATTATAGCATTTGAATTTACATCCAGCGCACGCTGGGCGATGCTGCATCGTGAAAAGGGGCAAATCCGGAGTTTTGGGAGTTAATCATGGCGTCTGCCGAGGCTTCCTCCACAGCAGCGGCGCCGGCCGTACGCGGTCGCCTCTACGACAGCATCCTTGATACCATCGGCGCCACCCCCGTGGTGCGCCTGCGTCGACTGGCAACCGATTTGGACCAACCCGATGCGGTGGTGTATGGCAAATGCGAGTTCTTCAACCCGTTGGCCAGCGTCAAGGACCGCATCGGGTTGGAGATGATCGAGGCGGCCGAAGCTGAGGGCCGCATCGGTCCGGGCGCAACGTTGGTGGAGCCGACCTCCGGCAACACGGGGATCGCGCTGGCGTTTGTGGCCGCGGCCAAGGGGTACCGCCTGATCCTGACCATGCCGGAGAGCATGTCGCTGGAGCGGCGCAAGATGCTGCGGTTGCTGGGCGCCGAGATCGAGCTCACGCCCGCCTCAGACGGCATGAAAGGAGCGATCCGACGCGCCGAGGAATTGGTCGCCGGCACGCCCAACGCCATCATCCTGCAGCAGTTCCGCAACCCGGCCAACCCGGACGTGCACCGTCGCACCACGGCAGAGGAGCTCTGGCAGGACACCGCCGGCGCTATCGATGTGTTGATCTCCGGTGTCGGCACCGGCGGCACGCTGACGGGGGTGGCAGAGGTGCTGAAGGCTCGCAAACCGTCGTTTCAAGCAATCGCCGTGGAACCGGAAGACAGCCCGGTGCTGTCGGGCGGCATGCCCGGCCCTCACAAGATCCAGGGCATCGGTGCCGGCTTCGTCCCCGACATCCTCAACCCCGAGATGATCGACAGCGTGGTTCGCATCTCCAATGCCACCGCTTTCGAGATGGCCCGCCGTGCGGCCCGGGTGGAAGGGCTGGCGGTTGGTATCTCTTCCGGGGCGGCCCTCGCCGCAGCGTTCGACATCGCCGCTCAGCCGGACTACGCCAACAAGATGATCGTCGCTATCCTGCCGTCTTTCGCGGAACGATACCTTTCCACCGCCCTGTTCGATGGGCTGGAGTGACCAGCATGTTGGATGGCTTCACCCGCAAACGGGTCCGCGCGGATGATGCGGAGATCGCGGTCCGCGTCGGCGGCAGCGGCCCGCCGCTGTTGTTGCTGCACGGCTATCCGCAGACCCACGTCATGTGGCACAAGGTGGCGCCCGAGTTGGCTCGGCACTTTACGGTGGTGCTCGCCGACCTGCGCGGCTATGGCGATTCCGAAAAGCCGCCGGGTGGCGATCGCCATGCCGGCTACGCCAAACGCGCCATGGCGCAGGACCAAGCCCAAGTGATGACCGCACTCGGTTTCGAGCGCTTTCACGTTGTTGGGCACGACCGGGGCGGCCGGGTCGCACACCGGCTGGCGATCGATCACGCCGACCGGGTTACCAAGCTCGCCGTGCTCGATATTGCCCCGACCCTGAAAATCTACGAATCCACCAACCAGGCCTTCGCCACCGCCTATTACCATTGGTTCTTTCTGATTCAGCCGTTTGATCTGCCGGAGCGGCTGATCGGTGCCGACCCGGAGTTTTACCTGCACCGCAAGATGGCGGCCTGGGGTAAAACCGGAGCGACGGCCTTTACCGAGGCCGCTATGGCGGAGTACCTGCGCTGCTTCCGAGACCCGGCCACGATCCACGCCACCTGCGAGGACTATCGCGCCGCAGCGACGATCGACCTGGAACACCACCGCGCCGACCGCGTGGAGGGCCGCCGGATCGCCTGTCCGATGCTGGCGCTGTGGGGGACAAAGGGAGTGATGGAGGCCAATTTCGACGTCCTCGAGACCTGGCGAGAGGTGTCCAACGGCAAAGTGACCGGGATCAAGCTGGACTGTGGCCACTTCCTCGCGGAGGAGAAACCACAGGAGACGGCCACGGCCCTGATCGCATTCCTGGAGGGGTGACACCGTCGGACGACAGCACTGAAAACCGCCAACCACCGCCGCAACCATCCGTTCACGGCGGACATTACCGATCGAATAATTTCAAATCCGGCGGTCGAAAAGCGTACAATGGGCGTACAGGCCTGAAACAGCACTGGCTTTCGATTCGACTCAAAACACCCTGCAGTTGAGAAAACCCCCGCAAAACCAATGTGGTCGCTGCCAAGCGCCGGATTTAGGATAACGCAAACAGTCGCGATGTGCGGTACGCGTCGCACCACGCGGCCGACCGGCCATTCAGATCGCGGCGGCAGCTTTCAGACCCATGTCACAACCGATGAGATCATTGATTCGAACTCCTGGCTGACGGCGCATCAAATGCGCCAAGGCGTGGACGATCATGAGGGCGTCCGCCAGCGCATTGTGCGGCGGCAACTGTGGAACGTCAGGAAAGGCTTTGGGCAGATCGCAGCTCGATATGGTGCGCCACCCTGCAGCTCTGCTGAGCAGCGGGCGCACGTTGACGAACCGCTCGACGGCCAACGGCAGAGCGCACCGGCACAACCGGCAATTCTCTTGCAGCACACCAAGATCGGTCCCATTACTGGCGATCGGAACGCCATCGCCGCAGAAACCGGCGAACGCCGCCAATGCATTCGGGAAATCCACACCCGTGTGGTCGACAGCTGCCTGCGTGATTCCAGTGAGCTCGGTTAAGTACTCACTGAGAACAGGATTGACGCGAGGTTGCACGAGCTGATCAAAACGATCCAACACTTCCAAATCCGACCCGAACTGGGCCCGAACCGCGCCAATCTGCACCACTTCGCGGTATTCGCCCGGCCCAGTCCAACCGCGGGCCATGGAGCCAGGCCAAGCCGTGAATTCCAGGTCGAACACAACAATCGACCCAGCCTGAGGGACACACCCCCCTGCGACGGCGGCGCACGACACGACGGCTTGTCCCCGATGGCTGCGGGCGCGGTCCCGTCAGACGTCCCGGTCCATTCCCCGTTCCGCCAGAGCCTCGAGATAGGCTTGCCAACGGCCTGGTTGCTCGGCGCCCAACGCGTAAAGATACTGCCAAGAAAAGATGCCAGTATCGTGACCATCGTCGAACAGGATGCGGACGGCATAATTGCCAACCTGTTCGAGCGCCGTAATGCCGACACGGCGCTTCCCCGCCACGATCTGCTTTTGGCTCGGCCCGTGCCCCTGAACCTCGGCCGACGGGCTTTCCACGCGGAGGTATTCCGCCGGCAGCGACCACGTCTTGCCATCTTCGAAATCGATCTCGACACGCCGCTCGCGTTTGACCAAGCGCAATTCCAGCGGCCAGACGGCCGTCTCGGCACTGCCACGCGTCTCGACAACGATGTCGGCCATCAGCCCGCGGCCCCACCCATCACCGGAGCGGCATCCGGATCGAGGCTGCGCGCCTCATCCACCAGCATGATCGGAATGCCGTCACGGATTGGATAGGCCAAACCAGCCTGGTCGCTGACCAATTCCTGGGCTTCGGCATCGAAGCGCAGCGGCCCCTTTGTCAATGGACAAACGAGAAACTCCAACAGTTTACGGTCCACCTGCCCGGCCATCGGGCGGTCGCCCGACATGGTGCTAGCGTCGGTCATTGCGCGCGTCCCTTCATTCAGTGCCGGACCATCGAATCCGTGCTCACCGGCTTGATTGCCGCCATCTCCACGAGGCCGATCAGCAACTTCGCCCGATCGTCCAAGGTCGCCGCCTCCAAAAGCGCCTGCTTTTCCTGCGTGCCGAACGGACAGATCATGGCCAACGACGTGACCAGGGTTTCCGCGGACGTGGATTGGATGGCATCCCAATTGGCTGAAATGCCCTCACTCTCGAAATACAGACGCAGTCCGGCGATCAGGCGGGCCCGGTCCAGCGGTGGTTCATCCGGGGGCGGGTCGAGATCATCACGGAATCGGTCCCAATCCGGCACCACTTGCCGATAGCCGCGGCACGGCCCCACTTCCTCGCGCACGCCGAACCGGCACACGCCGGTCAACGTGATCAAGTAACGCCCATCGTCCAGTTCCTTGAACGCCGTGATGCGCCCCGCCCCGCCGATCGGAAAGATGGGTGGCGCGTCGTCACTCGCCTTCGCCCCGCCCATCGGCTGGATCATACCGATCATCCGGTGTCCGGCCAAGGCGTCCTCGACCATGGCCAGATACCGGGCCTCGAAGATGTGCAACGGCAACCGGCCACCCGGCAGCAGAAGCACTTCCGGCAAGGGAAAAATCGGCAGCCGGTCCGGCAGGGACGACGGCTCCGCATCATGGAGGTTCCTGATCATGCCAGTAACATGGCACGCTCAGGAGAAGAGAATAGAGGACAATCTGCGACGCGCGGAAACTGTGACCTTATCCGTGTGCCCATAGGCTTCAAAGAATTTCACGAGCTGCTTGCGCGCCTTTTGATCCTCCCACTCCCGGTCGCGCTGCACGATCTCCAAGAGCTCGTCAACCGCGGCTTCGCGTTGGCCGGCGGTGTTGTAGGCAAGCGCCAGATCGAAGCGAACCTGCAGATCCGCCGGGTCACGACCGAGCCGTTTTTTCAGATCGCCGACGGAGCCGGCCGACCGTCCCTCTTCGGCCAGCGCCAACGCTCCACGCGCCGCCACGATCTCCTTGTCGTCTGCGAGCTGCGCCGGAACGCGATCGGACATCTGCTTGGCCTTGCGCAAATCTCCCTGGGCCAGGTGACACCGGACCAATCCGGCATGGGCCGCGGCATTTTCTGGATCGGCCCGGATGATCTGCCCAAAGATGTTGGCAGCCAGACCCGGCTTGCCCTCCGTCATGGCCTGACGCGCCTGCGCCAGCGCATCCTCGACCGGGTCATCAGCCCGGCCTGCCGCCCCACCGAGCCGTATCAATCGATCAATAAACTGCTTGATCTGGCTTTCCGGCAAGGCCCCGGTGAACGCGTCCACGGGGCGTCCTTGAAAGAAGGCATAGACTGCGGGAATCGACTGCACTTGGAGCTGGGCAGCAATCGCCTGGTTCCGGTCCACATCGACCTTGACCAGGCGAACCGCCCCTTTCGCCGCCTTGACCTGCTTTTCCAGGAGCGGCCCAAGCTGCTTGCACGGTCCACACCAGGTCGCCCAGAAATCGACGATGACCGGCACCTTGCGCGACGCCTCGAGAACGTCGGCGGGAAAACTGCGGTCGGTGGCGTCTTTGATCAAATCCGCCGGAGCCGGCGCTGCCGGGCCCCCGGTCGCTGTCAATAATGTCATCGCATCCTCAACCGGTCTCGATCACGGCCTGTAACATGAGTGGCGCCCCGAAGCATCGCAAGATCACGCGCCCGCGACGCTGGCCAGTGCGATTGGCTGCGGCCGGTGTCCGCAGTCGCCGATGAACGTCACCAGATCGGCAGAACGGATTGCCGTCGTCTGCGTATTGATCAGCGGATGGAAGTTCAGGATGTCGTGCGCCATCATCCGCTCTTCCAGGAAAACAGAGACGCTGATTTTGGTGTCGTTCACCAGGGCAAACGGCGTGACGGAACCGGGGCGCACACCGAGCACCTGCCACAAGAGCTCGGCGCTGGCGAACGACAGCCGACCAGACCCCAGCAGTTCGTGCAGGTGCTTCAGCGCCACCACCGACTCCTCAAGCGCCACGACAAGGAACCGGCGGCCTTTCTTGTCCTTCAAGAACAGGCTCTTGCAGTGGCCGCCGGGCAGTTCGCCGCGCAGCCTTCGGCTTTCCTCAACGGTGAACACGGCCGGGTGCTGGTGTGTGGTCACCGCAATACCGAGTGCCGCCAAACGCGCCAGCAGAGCCTCTGGCGTCGTCGGCAAATCGGCACCAGTGGGATCGGCAGGCGGGTCGGAGCTGGTGGGTTGGTCCATGGTGCCGCCACAGTCGTCTGGCATCGATCGGAGAAGCGGTCTGCAACCGCCAGACCTGACGTTCTAGGACCGGCCGGGACCGGCCGCAAGAGTTACGCGCGCCGCCAGCCAACGCGTCGGCTCGAGCCAACCATGGTCCCCGGCATCCCACCAGGCCCGGCTCACATATCCGGCGGTCCAACTCGTCATCTTGACGACAACATGGCGCACGCTGTGCACGACCACACTGGCCTCCGTCCGTTCGCCATCGGCCCGCAGCACGCGGGCCCGGCGCAGGGAGCCCCTATACCGGAGGTCGATGACGCTGCCGACCGCTGGCGGCTGAACAAACCGGCCGGCATGCAGTGCAAAATGCAAATGCGCTTCGTAACCGCCGTTTTCCACCGTGTAGCTGCGCCCGACGGCGCCGATCTTGGTTCCGGCGCACACGCCATCGCCGGCCCGAACGCACACGAAGGGCGACAGATGCCCATACAGGGAACACACGGGTGCGCCATCCCAATCGCGGTGTTCGATCACCACCAGGGTGCCCCAAGTGTCGATCCACGTCACCAGGCGCACGACACCGACGGCCACCGAGAACACCGGCGCATGCGGCTGGCGCCAGGCGATGTCGTCGCCCACATGCACCAGACCAATGAAGCCCTCGACCGCTCCGTCGGGCACCGTACGACCATAGTTGCTCTCGCCGCTCAGGGCGTAGCCACGCACCGGCACGGCATATCGGTCGGGCGGTGGTACCGGCGAAGAGACGTCGGAAGTCGGCCCGCCACCCGCTTGGGGCATGGCAAACAGTCGGGCCTGCAGAGCATGGCGGGCGCGGCGCTCGGCCACCAGGTCGGCCGGCGGACCGGCACCGCGGAACGCCCAGTGCGGTTCCATGTCGTCGCTGCAACGGTAGGTGTGCCACGCGGCGGCCGGATCATGGCTGGGATGGGCGGCGGTGGTGAATGCCCCCGTCTTCCCGTCGGCAGGAGGTGGTCGGCACGGACCGACACGGCAGGGACGCCGGTCCGGCCGACGGGCCAGCGCCGTCAGGGCCGCAGCCAAACCAGAGGCCAGGAGCGGATCGCCCTGGTCGACGACCAAGGTCTCGAGCCTCGACCGATCCTCGGGGGCCGCATGCCAAAGCAGGTAGTCGGCCGCCAAGTCGGCTTCCGCCGGCGGTCCACCGGTCACACGATCGAAAATCAGACGGCGCGTCGCCAGATCGTCGGCGTTGAGATGAATCAGCGCGACCAAGGCGCCGCATCGGGTCTCCGGAAACGGTGCCACCGCCAGGTCACGCACCGCGTCGATCAGGTCAGGCGCATGGTAACGCGGCAAATGCGGTGCCACGGCATGGCATCGGACGGGGTCCGCGATCGCGCCACGGGTGCGAGCAAGGTCTGGCCGTTCGCTTTCCACATGGTGAAGGGCGAAGGCGGCCACACCGGTGTCGGCGTTGCCGAGCAGCGGCACGCAGCGCTCCGTAAGGGCATCGAAACCGGCGCCATTGACCAGTACGATGGCCGCCATGCGACGCAATTCCGCATCCGGGTCGGCCAGAAACACCGTCACGCTCGGCAAGGCCCGCGCATCCCAACAAAACTGCAGGCCGTAAAAGGCGAGAGTGCGCCGGCTACGCCGCGGATCCTGAAGCGCGTCCAGAAGCCGTGGTACGGCGTTGTGACCCAAGCGCTTCAACCCCTGAGTCGCCGCGTCGACTCGACGCTTCGCCGCCAGATCGTCGAGCAGGCGGTCGACTGCGCGGTCGATCCCGGCGGGCATGGATCACCGCAGGCCGTGCTCGTTCATGTAACCGCCGTAGGTCTTGTCGGAGCCCTGGATGTGCTTGACAAGCCAATTCTTCAGGAACGTCATCACCTCCATGCTCAACATGGCGGTGGCGCCGGAATGGTACTTGCGCTGGATGTCGACAACCTGCCGCGTCAACGCCTCGTGCTCGCGCCGGTGTGCCTCCAGATCCGGGTAGCCGTTCTTCTCCAGGAAATGCTCTTCGTTGGCGAAATGGGTCTTGGTGTAGTCGATCAGGTTGTCCAGAATGGCCCCGAGGGCCTCTTTGCCGCGCCCCGCCTGCACGGCGTCGAACAGTTCGTTGACCATGGCCACGAGCCGTTTATGTTCTTGGTCAAATTGTTCAATGCCGACGCTCAGGCGTTCGGTCCATTCCATCAGCGGCATAGCATCTCCCTTTCCGATCTCGACACTTTCGCTACGACCATGTAATCGGCGCTTGGACCAGGCGCTGGCAATTCGCAGCCCAATCGTTGCCGACGCGACCATATGGCACGACCAACGCCGGGCCACAATGACGAACCGGCCACAGCGTGCCCAAGATTTGGTCAGTGATCCCAAGGATGATATCCCATACCCGCTTTGCGGGCTTGCACCGGTCCTGGGCCGCCCCCTATGATTTCCAGAATGGTCGAGATCGTGGGCCGTGCTGCGTTTGCCCAACCTCCGGACCGGAGTTCGGGCACGAGGCGAATGCATCGGCAACCACGGCGGATTGGGAGGGATCGATGCCGGGCAGCGTGCTGGCCCGAAGCGTGATCCGGGAGGCGGACTTCTCGGATACCGAGCGGTGTGCCGAGATTTTTCTCATCGGCCGCCGGCAGGCGTCGCCGGAAGATCCAGGCGATCTGTTCGAACTCGATGACTTTCTCGATGCCGTGGCCGAACAGGCGGTCTGGGTGGCGGAGAGCGATGGTCGTGTGGTCGGATTTGTTTCGGCGAGCCAGACCGAGAACGTGATTCGCAATGTCTTCGTCGATCCCTTGTGGCAAAATCGAGGGATCGGTCGGCAACTGCTGGCGCATGCCGAACGACATCTCAAGCGGCCAGCACGGTTGGTCTGTTCTTTCCGTAACCATGCCGCCCGGGCGGTGTACGAACACCTGGGCTGGGTGCCGACCGGATTTGGCGTTGGCGAGGAAGGCCACTACGTCATCTATCGCAAATGAGTGCCGTGAACGGGTCCGAACTCTGACTGACCGGACCCGCCGGCAGGTCCTCAAAAACCGCAGCACGGGCCCTTTCTTCATGACCCCTTTCTTCATGACCTATGTATTCGAGCCGGCGCCGCCGGTCAGTCTCCCGGTCGCCGGGACCGCGCTCCGATTCCCGGTCCGCCGCATCTATTGCGTCGGCCGCAATTACGCCGCCCATGCGGTCGAGATGGGACACGACCCGGACCGGGAACCGCCCTTCTTTTTCCAGAAGAATCCGCAAGATATCGTGCTCGACGGCCGGTTCCGCTACCCGCGCGGCAGCCGGAACGTGCACCATGAGATCGAACTGGTGGCCGCGCTCCGAGGCGGTGGAGCCGATATCGCGACCGATGACGCGCTGGATCTTGTCTTCGGTTATGCACTGGGTTTGGACATGACCCGCCGCGACCTGCAAGGCGAAGCCAAGACCCAGGGGCGACCCTGGGAGATCGGCAAGGCGTTCGATGATTCGGCACCGTGCGGGCCGCTGGTCCCGGCAACCCAATGCGGCCACCCCGATCACGGGGCCATCTGGCTCGATGTCAACGGTGGCCGGCGCCAGTCCGGCGACCTCAACCAGCTCATTTGGAAACTGCCGCAGGTGATCGCCAAGCTGTCCGCCCTCTTCACCGTGGCGCCGGGCGATCTCATTTTCACCGGTTCACCGGCCGGCGTCGCGGCCGTCGAGCGGGGTGACCATCTGCACGGGCACATCGACGGCATCGGCGACCTGGTCGTCGACGTGGTCTAAAGACAAGGCGGGCCGGCATGGACCCCACGGCCGACGCGTCGCGTTGGGTTCTGGCCGGCGCCGTGGTGGTTCTGGCCCTGGCCGGGCGCGGCTTCCTCGCCACCTGGAAGCGCGAGAGCCGCTGGATCTGGCTGTGGCGACTGTTTCTTGGGCTGCTGTGTCTGGCCGCTTTTCTGGTCGCGGCGTTCTTTCAGGTGCGGCTTTAGACCCTGGCACCGGCGCGCCGGATGCGATGCGCGGGTTCCTGCCGGGGGCTTGGCAAGGCGGCACGAAGCCGGCATAGTGCCGGCACTCTTGAACAGGCCCCGTGGGTGATCATGCGACTCTGGCAACGGGTTTTCGTTTTCGGCGCCTTGACGACCGGCATCGCCTTGATGTTCGCTGAGCCGATTCGTGCCCAGGACGATGCGGCGGCGGTGCCAACGCGCGTCGGCTTGATGGCCAGCGGTGCCGGCTTGTTGGACGGCGGCGGCATCAGCGCCCTTGTGACCGGCCGGACGGTGTACCTGCGCAACCTGGAAACCGGCGCCATCATTCCGGTGTTCTTCGGACACGACGGGCTGCGCCATTATCGGGTCGATGGCCGGGTGGCGCGGAGCGGCTACGAAGTGCGGGAGCGCAGCCTGTGTTCGGAAGTGCCCGGGGCCAAGTTTGTTTGCGCGCTGGTGTTCGGCCAGCGCGACGAAGACACCGATGTCGTCACGTATTGGCTGTGCGAACCCGGCCGAGGCGGCCGCTGCCACTGGATGGTCGAAGGCATCGTCGCCGGCAATGCGGAGCGGTTTTGAGCCGGGACGTCACATTCGCCCCCTTCGATCCGGAAACGAACGCCGGCGGTGGCGCCGGTACGCCCGTGTCGACGTCAGGAGCGGGTCCCGTGACGGCCCGGCCGCGCATGCTCGTCTGCGGCGCATTCGAAGACCCGGGCATGCGACCGGGCGACCTGCCGCCAGTAACCTATGACAACCTGTCCGGCCGCGGTCGGGCCGTGCTGGTCTGCGATCACGCCGACCGCGGCATCCCGGCCCATCTCGACCATCTGGGCTTAAGCCAAAGCGCGCTTGGGCGACACGTCGCCTACGATATCGGCGCGGCTGCCGTAACCCGTTACCTCTGCCGCCTTCTGGATGCGCCGGCAGTGCTCGCCACCTTCTCACGCTTGGTCATCGACCCGAACCGGTCCCTCGACCGACCCGATTCGATCCTGCCGGTCAGCGACGGCGTTGTTGTGCCCGGCAACCAGGGGTTGAGACCGGCCGACCGCGCCTGGCGCGAACGGCAACTCTACTGGCCGTACCACGATGCGGTGGCCCGGGAACTGGACCGGCGTGCCTCCGCCCCGATGGTGCCGGCGGTGATCGCCGTGCATAGTTTCACCCCCGTGTTCCAACGCTACTCTCGACCCTGGGAGATCGGCGTATTGTGGGATGACGACGGCCGCATCGCCGTGCCGCTGATCGAAGCCCTCCGGGCTGGCGGTCAGGTTTGCGTCGGCGATAACCAACCCTACGACGGCCGTGACAACTTGGGCGGCACCATCGAACGCCATGCCCAAACGCGCGGATACCCGCATGTGGTCATCGAGCTACGGCAAGACCTGGTGCGCGACGATGCCGGCGCCCGGTTTTGGGCCGCCGTGATCGGAAAAGCCTTGCGACCGATCCTGGAGGACGGCAGCCTCGATGCATGCGTTGCTGCCGCAAGGGTGGACCGCCGCCATGACACCCAGCTTCACCCTCGGCGTTGAGGAAGAGTATTTTCTGGTCGACCGGTCGAGCGGCCATATCGTCGTCGACCCACCCCCAGCCGTGATCGCCGACTGCCTGGCGCAGGCTCCTGGCCAGATATCGCCGGAACTGCTGCGCTGCCAGATCGAGGTTGGTACCCGGGTCTGCCACTCGGTGGCCGAGGTGCGCACCCAGCTCGGCGAACTGCGGCGTATCGTTGCCGCCGTGGCGTCTGAACACGACATTGCGCCCATCGCCGCATCGACCCACCCCTTCGCCGACTGGCGGCCGCAAACCACCACCAATCGCGACCGATACCAGGCACTGACGCGCGATCTGGGCACCACGGCGCGCCGCATGATGATTGGTGGCATGCATGTGCATGTCGGGATCGACGACGACGACCTGCGCGTCGACCTGATGAACCAGGCGCGCTACTTCCTGCCCCATCTCCTGGTGCTGTCCACCTCGTCGCCGTTCTGGCAAGGCCAAGAGACCGGGCTAAAGTCCTACCGACTATCGGTGTGGAACGAGGTGCCGCGCACCGGCATTCCCGAGGAGTTCGGCAGCTATAGCGAATACCACCGCAATCTGCAGGCGCTGGTAACCACCGGGGTGATCGAGGATGCGACGAAGATCTGGTGGGACCTGCGGCCCAGCGTGCGCTTCCCGACCCTGGAGATGCGCATCACCGACATTTGCACCCGATTGGACGACTGCATGGCCGTGACCGCGCTGTTCGTGTCCGTGCTGCGCATGCTGTTCCGTCTGCGCCAATCCAACATCCGCTGGCGGGCCTACAAATCCCTGCTGATCGAAGAGAACCGCTGGCGCGCCCAGCGCTATGGCTTCGACGAAGGGTTGTTGGACTTCGGTAAGACGGCCATCGTGCCCTATGCCGAGCTCCTGGAAGAGCTGATCGACCTGGTTCGCGAGGACGCCCATGTGCTCGGCTGCCTGGCTGAAGTCGAATCATCCCGCGACATTCTGCGCCGCGGCACCAGTGCCCACCACCAGTTGGCCGTGTTCCGTGCGGCCATCAACACCGGCGCCGACCACGCCGAGGCTTTGCGCCAGGTGGTGACCTGGCTCGTCGAAGAGACCGTACGCGGTGTCGTGCCGGCGCCGACGTCAGCCGCTGTCCCCGTCGAAGCGATCGCCTAACTCGTTCGGAATTGTCCCCATGACCGACCGTCGACCCGCCGACACCGGCATGTCTCTGGCTGAGATCGACACCCCCGCCCTGTTGCTCGATCTCGATGCCTTCGACCGCAATGTGGCGCGCATGGCCCGGGCGGCGGCCGACGCCGGCCTGGCGCTGCGACCACACGCCAAGACGCACAAGTCCCCGGTCATCGCGCAGCGACAGATGGCTGCTGGCGCCGTCGGCGTGTGCTGCCAGACGGTGAACGAGGCTGAAGCCCTTGTGCAGGGCGGCGTTGGCGACGTGCATCTGAGCAACGTCATGGCCGGCCGACGCAAGGCCGAACGGCTGGTGGCGTTGACCCGGCTGGCACGGGTGAGTTGCTGCGCCGATTCCGATCACGGCGTGGCCGAGTTGGCCCAAGCGGCCTGTGCTGTCGGCGTGATCTTGCCGGTGCTGGTCGAGGTCGACGTGGGCCACGGCCGCTGCGGCGTGCCACCGGGCGAGCCCGCAGCCGAGCTCGCCGCCCGGGTGGCCGATACCGAGGGGGTCCGCTTCGCCGGGCTGCAGGCATACCACGGCGGCGCCCAACACATTCGGGACCACCAGGCCCGCCAGGATGCGATCGGCCAGGCGGCCAACGCCGTGCGGCGTAGCTTGGCCGCCTTGGACCGACGCAGCCTGTCCTGCCCAATCGTGACCGGCGGTGGCACCGGGACTTTCCCATTCGAAGCGGCCAGCGGTGTCTTCACGGAACTTCAGCCCGGCTCGTACATCTTCATGGACGCCGACTACGCCCGCAATCGGGACGAAACCGGCGGGCCGTTCCAAGCCTTTGAGCACAGCTTGTTCTTGTGGGCGACGGTGATCAGCACCCGTCCGGGCGAGCGCGCGCTCCTCGACGTCGGCCACAAGGCCCACGGCGGTGACAGCGGGCCCTTCGTGGTCGCCGACCACCCGAACCTGATCGTTCAACCGGCCGGCGACGAGCACGGCACACTCGTGCTTGGCCCCGACACACCGTCCTTCCCGGTCGGCACCAAACTGCGGTTGATCCCCGGCCACTGCGACCCGACCGTCAACCTCTACGACTGGTACGTTTGCCTCCGCAACGGCCAGGTGGCAGCCCTCTGGCCCGTGGCAGCGCGCGGCCCGGGACCCTGATCCTGCTGCCGTCCGGTCAAGTCCCCATGCGTACATCCTTCAGGAACGCGCCGACATCGGCGCGCAATTGGCTCGCTTGACGGGATAGCCCCTGGGACGCCATATCCATTTCGTCCGCTGCGCCTTTCGATTTCAGCGCCATATCTTTGATATCTCGAACCCGGCAACTGACGTCCTGCGTCATCTCCGCCGCAATCGTTACATTGCGGGCGACCTCTCCCATTGCCGCGTTCTGTTCCTCCACCGCCGACGCGATGGTCGTGGCAATCTCACCCATGTCGCCGATGGTCGTCGTGATGCTACGGATTGCGCTCACCGTGCGTTTCGTTTCGTCTTGAATACCGCTGATCTGGCCGCTGATTTCCTCGGTGGCTTTGGCCGTCTGTGTCGCCAGATTCTTAACCTCGGATGCCACCACGGCAAACCCTTTGCCGGCTTCGCCAGCCCGTGCGGCCTCGATGGTGGCATTCAAAGCGAGCAGATTGGTCTGGGAGGCGATGGTGTTGATCAGGTTCACAACCTCGCCGATCTTATCGGCGGCCACCGCCAGAACTTCGATACCCTTGTTGGTGCGCTCCGCTTCCTTCGCCGCTGCCGAAGCGATCTTGGCGGAAGACTGCACCTGGCTGCCGATCTCGTTGATCGAAATCGACATTTCTTCAACCGCCGAAGCCACGGCCTGGACGTTGGTGGTGGCATCCTCCGCCGACCGATTGACGCCGTCCGCCTCTGAATCGGCCGTGACCGACAGTGTCCGCATGCCGGCGGTGGTGACTTCCATATCCGTGGCCGCAGCCGCCACCTTTTCGATCAACGATTGGACCTTGGATTCAAACCCATCGGCAATATCATTCAATGCCCTTCGGCGTGCTTCCGCCTGCCGCTCATCCGCCATTGTTTGCTCCTGCCGCAAGTGTTCCATTTCCTCGGCATTGGTCTTGAACACCTGCACCGCGGCGGCCATGTTGCCGATCTCATCCTTATGATCCTGAGCGGGGACGTGGACCGATAGGTCTCCGGTCGCCAATCGATTCATGGCCACAGTCATTTGGGCGATCGGACCCGAGATGCCGATACCGATGACAGAGGCCGCACCGAATCCGAAGAGGACACTCACGCCGGCAACCAGCACCATCAGCCCCTCCGCATTCGCCACGCCCTGGACCGCCTGGGGCCCCAACTCGTCCTGCTGAGCCTTGATGTTGAGTTTAAAGTCTTCAACCAATGTAGCAATCGCCGGTCCAAGGTGGTCGAGCTGCTCGGTGATGATGGCGTTGCGGTCCACAATCGTCCGACGAACCTCGTCGAACGTCCGATCATAGGTCGCGCGGTCGTTCAGCACGGCCTGTGCCAACCGTTGGCGTTCGGGGTGCGCCACGCTGGCCACAAGATCTTCGGAGTTGGCAAGCATCTCCGCCATTTCTTTGCGGACTCGCTGATACGACGGTTCATCATTCTGAACCAGAAACTTGACTGCGTAGAGACGCGCCAAGAGGAAGTTGCGGAGCACCTTGCCGGCATAGAACGCGGGTTCCGGGTCCTGATCACGATAAGCTGATTCCATGATCTGAGTCAGATTGCGTTCTACTCGGGGGCCGATCGCATCCATGGTGGCAACGAGCTGGTTGCGGCGGTCTTGGCGTTCGGCCACGCCCGAAAACTGCTCAACGTACATGGCAATATCCGCCTTGATCTCGCCGAGCAGTTGTTTGTGCTCATCCTGATCCACAATGGTCAGCGCCTCGGTGACCAATCCATCGGTTTTCGCAGCGAATGCGCGGACCTCTTCCGCGTCTTCCGCCGCACCGCGGATGATGAAGTCCTTCGCGTTCATACGGGTCATCAGCATGTTGGCCTGGACCCGACCGATGGCGTTGGCAGACCGTGCCAACACACGATAATCCGTGAACTGATCCCGGGATTGGTTGAGAGACAGGATACCGACGGTGCCCACCAGAAGCAGCAAACACAGTGTAACACCGAACCCGATCCAAATCTTGATGTTGATTTTGATGTTCTTCAGCACGTGCATCGCCCAGTGGCCTCCAAAACGTTTCGCACGTCAGCGAAACTCCGATTTAACATACTGATTTTCATGCAAAATCACGAACCATCCGGCTGTCAGACCGTTCCGATAGCGCTGATTTGCATTACGAATTACATAGTCACTGAGGATACAGTGTGTCACAGGGATGTCAAATGCAACAGGACGACGGCAGACCAGTTCGGTGATCTGGGCAATCGCGACCGAGCATGCCGACACCAAGCCACTGATCCACCACATGCATCCGTCTTTGGCACCAACACGATGTGGCAAGTTCTTGAACGGTTCAACGGTGGCGCCAGCCGGCCCACGAAAGACCGGCATCCGACGTGTGGTACCGAAACGTTCACCCATTGCTCGCAGCGGATCGGCGTCTTGATGCTGGGCGCTCCAGTGGCGATTGGGTCGTAGGCATGGGGAACCGAACGATTTGGGATAGGACTGAACCACTGAGTCGATTTCCGGGCCAAAGGCGTCGCTCCGGGATAGGCAACCGGTGTGGCGGCCATGCCGCCACACCGCCCATCGTCGCAGCGAAAGATCCGGTGGGTCGAGATTGACGTGCGTTTCCGCTCGTCGGTTGTGGCGATCTGCGGGCGCGGCGAGGACGCTTTATCCAAGCGCTCGGATCGAAGCGCTGGGCAGGATCGCCACAAGACGCAGTCCCAAAGAAGCCAATCGAGACGGCCATCACGTGCGGCCGATTGGCTCACCTCCGTTCCGGTCCTTAAGGGATCCACCATATACTGAGCGTCGTAAGTCCAATGACTGTTGGAGTGTCCGCCATGGCCGAAACCGAACGCCTGACCATCGTCCTGCCGGCCAAGTTGGCCCATGCAGTGAAAACCGCGATCGGTGAGGGACGGCATTATTCGGCCAGCAGCGTGATCCAGGAAGCCATGCGCGAATGGCAGGAACGCCGCCAGGTCGGCGGCCCCCAATTGGCCGATGTGCATGCCGACATCGACCGGCGCCTGACCGAAATCGCATCCCGCCGGGTAACCCCGCTGGAGCCGGATACCAGCGTCACAGCGCCGCGACACCGGTTCTTCAACCATTCGGGTTACTTCGCCTGACCAGCCCTGCCCGGCGCCGTCGATTGACGGCGGCGATCCCAGCGCGCCGACGCTGCCGTTAGACCCGCTCCGCCGCCGCCGATCAGTGCCGCGCCGACAAGGAATCCAAAGCCCAAGGCTTCGTCGAAGACCACCATGCCGATCACGGCGGCAAAGATTTAGATGCGCGTAACGGATCGGCGCCAAAGCGGCTGCGTCGGCGCGGCGGACTGCCTCGATGCTGGTGAGTTTGGCCCGCAACCGCCAACGGCCCCATCGGCAAAAAGCACGCCCGCCGCCGTCGCGGTGATCGGCTGCCAAAGCCACAAGGCCGGTCCGAGAAGCAGCACGGTGGCGACCCATGGACAGAGCGCAGGATGGTCAAGGGCCGTTCCCGCGCTTCAGAATCACCGTCATCAAAAACGTACTGAGCAGCAGCCATATAGGGCCGCGGCAAACGCCACTCGCCCAGACGAGCCGCCGTCGCCCATTACCGTCCAAACGCTTCAGCACGGCCGGCCGTCGGCAAGGGACTTGCCTTAACGCGGGACTTCGGCTCAGCTTCGGGCTCTCTGCCGTGCTGTCGTCAAGGGTCTGCCATGCCGTCCGACCGTTTGCCCCCGCTCTATCTGGTTGACGGGTCGGGGTATATCTTCCGCGCCTTCCATGCCATGCCGCCGCTCAATCGGCCAGACGGCACGCCGGTCAATGCCGTGCTCGGCTTCACCAACATGCTGCTAAAACTCTTGGAGGATCGCAAGGCTGATGCCGTAGCCGTGATCTTCGACGCTGCCCGGCGCAACTACCGCAACGACATATACGCCGACTACAAGGCCAATCGGGCCGACCCGCCACTCGAGCTGGTCCCGCAGTTCGCGCTGATTCGCGAAGCCACCGAAGCGTTCAACGTGCCCGCCCTGGAGCTGGAGGGTTACGAGGCCGACGACCTGATCGCAACCTATGCCCGGCTGGCCCGGGCCCAGGGCCGCACCGTCACCATCGTCTCCTCCGACAAGGACCTGATGCAGCTCGTGCGCGACGGCGTCGGCATGCTTGATCCGATCAAGAACAAACCGATCGGTTCGGAGGCGGTGGTGGAGAAATTCGGTGTTCCGCCCGACAAGGTGGTGGATGTGCAGGCGCTCGCCGGTGACAGCATCGACAATGTGCCCGGCGTTCCCGGCATCGGCATCAAGACCGCTGCGCAACTGATCGAGTCCTACGGCGATCTGGAAACCCTGCTGGCGCGGGTGGGCGAGATCAAACAGCCCAAGCGCCGCCAGACCCTGACCGAGCACGCCGAAAACGCCCGCATCTCCAAGCGTCTGGTCCAATTGGACGACCAGGTGCCGGTGCCGGTGTCGCTGGACGACCTGGGCGTACGCGACCAGGATCGGGACAAGCTCCTGGCCTTCCTGCGCACCCAGGGGTTCCACTCGGTGATCACGCGCCTGGAACAGACCTGGCGCCAGGAGGACTGGACGACCCTCGCCCCGCACCGGGTGGCACCTGCAACCGCGCCGTCACCCTCGTCCACCGACACGGCCGACCTTAGCGCATTGCCCGACACCTCAGCCCCGCCGGCGGCACTCGAGGAGGTGCACTATGAACTGGTCCAGGACGAAGCCGCCCTGGAACGCTGGATCGCCGACGCGCAGGAGACCGGCGTACTCGCCGTCGACACCGAAACCGACAGTTTGGTGCCCAGCCGAGCCAAGCTGGTCGGCGTGTGTTTGTCGGTGACGTCGGGCCGGGCCTGCTACATTCCGGTCGGCCATGTGGTTGATGGTCTGCTCGCCGGATCCGCCGAGCCACTCCGGCAACTGCCTCTGGAAACCGTCGTCCGGCGCCTGAAGCCGGTGCTGGAAGACCCGTCCGTGCTCAAGGTCGGGCATAACATGAAATACGACGCCCAGGTGCTGGCACAGCACGGCATCACCGTGGCGCCAGTCGACGACACCATGCTGATGTCCTATGTGCTGGATGGCGGTGCGCACGGCCACGGTATGGATGAACTGGCCCAGATCCACTTGGCGCATACGGCAATCGCCTATGACGAGGTCACCGGCAAGGGCAAGGCGCGCATTACCTTCGACCGCGTGCCGTTGGACCGGGCGTGCCAGTATGCGGCGGAGGACGCGGATATCACCCTGCGCCTCCATCAATTGCTGAAACCGCGCCTGGTGCCGGCCCGGGCCGTGACGCTGTATGAGACCATCGAGCGCCCGCTCGTGCCCGTGGTGGCCGAGATGGAGCGCACCGGCATCCGCGTCGACCCTGCGGTGCTATCCCGGCTGTCGCGCGAATTCGCCGAACGCCTCGAGGAGCTAGAAGGCGAGGTGCAAAAACTGGCCGGCCGGCCGTTCAATGTCGGCTCGCCCAAACAGCTCGGCGAGGTGTTGTTCGACGACATGGGCCTACCCGGCGGCAAGCGCGGCAAGGCCGGCGCCTATTCCACCGACAGCAGCGTGCTGGAACCCTTGGCCGACCAGGGCATCGAGATCGCCGCCCGCGTCCTCGACTGGCGCCAACTGTCCAAGCTCAAGAGCACCTACACCGATACGCTGCAGGAGGACATCAACCCGCGGACTGGCCGCGTCCACACCTCCTTTGCCATGGCGCACACGAATACGGGGCGCATGGCGTCCAGCGATCCCAACCTGCAGAATATTCCGATCCGCACCGAGGAGGGCCGGAAAATCCGCACGGCTTTCGTCACCGATCCGGGCTGGAGCCTCTTGTCGGTCGACTATTCGCAGATCGAGCTGCGCCTGGTGGCCGAGATCGCCGGCGTCGCCGCCCTAAAACAGGCGTTCCACGACGGCATCGACATCCACGCCCTGACTGCCAGCCAGGTGTTCGGCATCCCGTTGGAGACGATGACGGGCGAGCTGCGCCGGCAGGCCAAGGCGATCAATTTCGGCATCATCTACGGCATTAGTGGCTTCGGTCTGGGGCGGCAGCTCGGCATTCCGCCCGGGGCAGCGAACGCCTTCATCAAAGACTATCTGCAGCGCTTCCACGAGTTGCGCGATTGGATGGCTGCCACCAAAGAGATGTGCCGCAAGACCGGCCACGTCACCACCCTGTTCGGCCGGCGGTGCGTCATCCCCGGCATCGCCGACCGCAACCCGGCCCGCCGCGGCTTTGCCGAACGCCAGGCGATCAATGCGCCGATCCAAGGCACGGCCGCCGACATCATCAAGCGCGCCATGGTGCGTGTGCCGTCGGCCTTGGCGAAGGCCGGGCTCGGCGCCCGGATGCTGCTCCAGGTGCACGACGAGCTGCTGTTCGAAGTGCCGGACGCGGAGCGTGACGATACCGCCGCCCTCGTGCGGCAGGTCATGGAGGGCGCCGCGACGCTCGGCGTGCCGCTGGTTGCCGAAGCCGGCTTCGGCGCCAACTGGGCCGAGGCGCATTGAGCGGGATGGGCGTGGCACAGGGGAACTGGCCCCCATACGCGCTAACTTAAGGGCATCTGCGGCAAATTGGCGGATTGCTTTTTTCGTTTGCGTGGTGGGTCGGACAGCGCTCGTTGCAGATCGCGGCTATGTTCGGCGAGCGACGTTGAGGCGACGACGCCGGCAATGGCGGTCATCACGACGCCTCTGAGGAGCTTATGCAAGCGCCAGATCGACGGTGGTCGGTCAGACCCGGTAGCGCGCACAGGGGGGAGAGTCCAGATAACTCTGGTATTGCCGGCTGATCAGGATCGCGAGGATGAGATTGGCGGCGATCCAACTTCGACCCGAGGCCGTCTGCTTTGCCGGCAGCCGATCGAGAAGGTTGA
Source organism: Azospirillaceae bacterium (assembly GCA_028281465.1). Lineage (GTDB taxonomy): Bacteria > Pseudomonadota > Alphaproteobacteria > Azospirillales > Azospirillaceae > JANQJV01. The sequence continues at coordinate 26,206 of JANQJV010000257.1, forward strand.
GGGATTTCAGCCGCTTGAACCCGATCTCGATCTGCCAGCGCACGCGGTAGAGGGCAAACAGCTGGTCTCGACTGACCGTATTTGCGTCAAGAGAGGTGACGAGAATGATCCAGCCGGCGGCCTGCAACGTGCGCGGATCGATGGTTTTGCCCTTGCGTTGAGCGTCTTTGCGGATGCGCCGCCGGTCTTTTTCCGCAGCTTGCGGCGATTTGCGCATGGCCACCAGACGCAGCGGCACGCGGGTGCGGCCGGCCGTCTGCGCTTCGGCGACCAGGCAGAGGTCAAGATGATCCTGTGCCGTCTTCAGGGCATCGGTGACGGTAAACCGGGTGTTGTCAGGTTTGCGCAGCACCAGGGCCCGCCAGCCGATGCGCACGACGAAGTCGGCGCCGGCGTCAACGACGTGCCGGAGACCGTCGACGCTGTTGTAGCCACGGTCAGCCAGCCAGATGTC
>JANQJV010000229.1 GCA_028281465.1 Azospirillaceae bacterium
TCGGTGAACCGACGGGCCGGGAAAAGACTTTCTTTCCCCTTCAAACCCGTCACGAAACCGAAGACGTCCTCTCACTCTAAACCGTGCCGCCGGGCGCGAGTCCTGCCATAGGGCTCCCGTCGGGTCGAACCCACGCGGAACCGTGTTGACATTGCCCACACACCACCTGTATATTCATTGTGATGACACAGGACACCGACACCATACCCCACATGCCCCAACATCCTGGAGCGCCCGCCATGCGCGATGTCTCCATCAACCTGCGCGCCAGCCAGCGCCAGCGCGCCCTGATCGACGAAGCGGCGGACGCGCTGGGCAAGACGCGCTCGGACTTCATGCTGGAAACGGCCTGCCGGGAAGCGGAATCCGTCCTGCTGGACCGACGCTACTTCGGGCTGGACGAAGCACGGTTCCGCGATTTTCTGGCCGCGCTGGATGCCCCGCCCGCCGACACTCCGACCCTGCGCCGCCTGCTGAGCGACCGCGCTCCGTGGGAGCCATGACCGGACCCCGCCTCACCCCGCCCGAGAAGCTGCACGCCGGACACGACCTGAGCGCCTTCGACTCAGGCGAACCCGCGCTGGACCGCTGGCTGTGCCGCCGGGCACTGGCCAACGAGGACAGCGGCGCGTCGCGGACCTATGTGGTGTGTGAGGACGCAGGCCGCGTGGTGGGGTTCTACGCCCTGGCGTCCGGAGCAGTTTCGCAAGCCGTCGCCACGGGCCGGACGCGGCGCAACATGCCCGATCCGGTGCCGGTGATGGTGCTCGGCCGGCTGGCGATCGACAGCTCCCGGCAGGGTGAAGGGCTGGGCCGGGCGCTGGTGCGCGACGCGATCCTGCGCACGGTTCAGGCGGCCGACATCGCCGGCATCCGCGCCCTGCTCGTTCATGCCAAGTCCGAAGAAGCGCGTCGGTTCTATGAACGCTGCGGGTTCACCCCCTCCCCCATCGACCCGATGACCCTGATGGTCACCATCCGGGATGCGGTGAGGGCACTGGACGGCCTGGGTTGAACGACCGTTCCGACCACTCGAACCGAGAACGATTCTGGCCTGCCTCCCGCCCCATCCCGTCCCGTTGGCGGACAAAGCGAACCTTGGTTGAGCGGGGAGTTTCGGTCCAAAGCCGACATCAAAGAGCTATTTGTTCAACATCTGCATCACGATTCTAGATATCGCCGTTCTGCAGCTCGTATTCGACAGCAGCGTAGCCTGCATGAGATTGCTGATCGAATCATCCACTGGTCCATCGTGACTCATGAATTTTACGCGCCGCCATAGAAAGTGTCTGTCCAGGCTTGCTCGTCCAGACCCAGAATATGGGCAAAGTCAGTTCCTTGCGTTTTGATGAGCCTGCCTGTCGAAGGGACCACATCATGGATTTTCAGCCAGCCGTCAAAGAACGTCCTATCCAATGTGTGAGCAGCCACGGGGTTGAGCCATAGTGATGGCACGCGTTGCCAGAACGACCACGGATCGACACGATTGAAGATCAGGACACCGCTAACTCGGGTGTTGCGATCCACCGCCCAAAGACCGTTATTTTCCCGGCTAAACTCAAGTCCTTTGCCGTTTCTATAATCTATGAAAACCTCGTCGCCAAAGAGGGCCTGGGCGATGTCTATATCTTCAAGGAAACCGTCTTCGAAATTGGCCACGATGACATAAGGCGCGTTCAACACGCCGTATCTCGACGCTTTTTTCTTCAGTTTACGCCTAAGAGTTTTGGCGTGTTCGAGAACATACACATCATGCGGTGAAAGGGATCCGATTGGACGATCGTACAATTTATCCGGCTCTTTGCATGGCACAAGCGTGACGTGAATACGGTCCGTTCCATGATTAAAGATCCAGACCGGCAACCGGTCTGGTCCATCCTGGTTGATGATCCGGTTTAACTCGCTAAGTTTCAGGGTAGCAGCGTTTTTTTGAACGAAACTATCGAATTCACCGACTGATACCGGCGCATCGAAGTCTCCTTCAAACGAGAGATCGAGCATAAATCCCTTCGTCTGGCACTTCGCATTTACGCCGTCACAGAAACCCTGAATTCGGGGATTATCTGTCTCCGCTGAATTTCTGACTTCAACGTATAGATCCTGCCCACTTACATTGGCCCTGAAATCCAGTCTCTTTTCCGTGCCCTGAATTTCGGGGTGGATGCAGATATCCGCCGCACCCCGCCGAAACAGCATTTGATGGACCAGCAGTTCAGTGAAGGCAGACTGGTCACTCTTGGCAATCAGATCACGCTTCAGGTTTTCCCTGTGTTCATCCGGATAATCTGCGAACCACACATCAAGGGTATCTCGGATCAATCCCGCAGCCGGACGGGCAGAGAGGTTCAGGTAGTGATAGGATTGCTCGCCGTACTGAGCAGGGCGGTGTTCTGTACGCTCAATGTCGTCAAATAATCCGCTCAAGATATCGATCCAATAGCAGTCAGTTTCGCGTCCTCCGTATATGGTGCCTTCGATAACCGGTCGCAATTGGCTACATGTCAGAATCCTCGGCCATTAGGCCTGACGCAGGCTGCAACTCCCGAAACGTTGCTTCGCCCAATTCAAGCACCGCATCGAAATCCGCAGGCATCTGAGGATGGATGACCATGGTCGGTGAGTTCTCTGAATGTGGATGCGTAAACCATGGACGAAAGAAAGTCAGATCATCTTGCTCTGCCTTGAGCCGTTGATGTTCCTCCAAATCTCTGCGCATCAGAGCGTCCCAGCTGTCGCGTTCTAGCCGTCGATAGTCGTCCTCCTGATCTGTGGGAATGTTGTACGGCGGCACATAGAACGGAATTCTGTACGCAAGCGAATGCCGAAACTCTTCAACGTGCTTAAACCGCTTCTCAAATCCATCAAAAACGCCGAGCATCTTTGCCGACAACTGTTTCCGCGCATGCTTGTTGTCTTTCCGAAAGCCAATCCATGCAGGCGGCAGATCGCTCCCGTCGGGCTTTGTAATGCCTTTCTCATGGACCAGAATCCACGCTAGATCATCGCATGCTCCAAAGACATGGATGATGAAACAATGCAGGAAGATCGTCACATCCTTGGTTTGATCACTGCTTGGCTTTTCGCCCAGGTCGGGTGGGATTGTCTCGAATGTTCTCTTAACACAGCGCCAGAGCATATCGCTCCTTCGAAAGCCATGTTTGGCAAACTAGTCACCCTTTAGCGTGGAGAACCGGCGCGTCAGTGTATTTTCGCGCAGAGCTTCGTATTTCGTTTCGAGTTCGCGGTACTTGGCCGACATCTCTTTGATGTGTTTCTCTTTGTAGCAACCTATTACCATCACTGTATCCCGAATGGTCCCGCGCGTGTAGGAACTTCACTTTTCGAGAAGCAAGCTCGCGCACATACAAAAACTAGCAGGGACTACAGATGTTATGCCGCCATGACGTGCATACGGTGATATAAGACTTCTCTGCTATCACATCTTGATAAAGCACTCCGCCTCGACGCGCTCTTGAATTAATAATTGCGGCAAATCGAATAACACAACCGTCCTTGTGCGTCCGGATTTGCAAGTCCGCCATTTGAATGCGGACCGTCTGCAACCGTGAAGAGTTTCGGGCGCCGACAGGCGTACGAAAGTCTCCGAGGAACGAACCCGCGGGTTTCAGGCGCTGGCCTATGGGAATTTGGTTTTCCGGCTGTTTCGGATGGCGTCGGGACGGACCGCCAAGAGGGTCCAGGTTGATCCCGAGAGCCCGGGAGGCTGGTCCTCCGAGCCGCTTTCCGGGATAAGAGAACGGCCGAGAGCCGTCTTGTCGTCGACGGTTCCGGGGAATGGCGCATGCGGGATCGTCACCCGAAACGAGACGGTTCGGATGCGTGGCGTGGTCAGGCCGTGCCGGGTCATGGCGGGTTCTCCCGGTTCGGTGGCGCGCCGACAGGCGGCGCGCGAGGTTGATGCCCCCGCTCGAAAACCTCGACGACCACCATGCGTCCGCCACAGCAGGGACAGGGCGGGGAGGCATCGGCGGGTTGGTCCGGAACGTCGGGCTCGGGCGCCGGAGTGACACTCAGGAGCGTTCGAGCGCGTTCGAGACTGGCTTTGCGACCGGATGCGGCGAGCAAGCCATAGTGCCGGATGCGATGGAATCCGGGCGGCAGGACGTGGAGCAGGAACCGGCGGATGAACTCGTTGGCGGATAGCGTCATGGCGCGTTGCCGGTCGGCACCGTTGCGACGGTAATCCTTGTAGCGGAACGTGACGCCGGTCTCGTCGAAGGCGATCAGACGGCGGTTCGAGATGGCGACGCGGTGGGTGTATCGGGCCAGATAGGCGAGCACGGCCTCGGGGCCACCGAAGGGAGGCTTGGCATAAACGACCCAGCGCTTCTTGCGGACCGGAGACAGATGGCGCAGGAACGCTCGCCTCTCGGCCAGATGAGCCATGGTGCCGAAAAAGGCAAGCTGGCCGGTATCGTGAAGCGCGATCAGGCGCGTGAGAAACAGACGACGGAACAGCGCGCCCAGCACCCGGACGGGCAGGAGGAAGGCCGGCCGGGACGACACCCATTGTCCGTCGGGCGTGATGCCGCCGCCGGGGACGATCATGTGGACATGGGGATGATGGGTCAGGGCGGAGCCCCAGGTATGGAGGACGGCAGTGATGCCGATGCGGGCGCCCAGATGCCTCGGATCTGCCGCGATCGTCAGCATGGTCTCCGACGCGGCGCGGAACAGCAGATCGTAGACGGCCGCCTTGTTGTGGAAGGCGATGTCGGCGACCTCGTCCGGCAGAGTGAAGACAACGTGGAAGTAGCCCACGGGAAGCAGATCGGCTTGCCGTTCGGCCAACCATGTCCGCGCGGCGGCTCCCTGACACTTGGGGCAGTGCCGGTTGCGGCAGCTGTTATAGGCGATCCGCCGGTGCCCGCATGCCTCGCAGGCTTCAACGTGACCGCCCAGCACAGCGGTACGGCAATGTTCGATCGCCGACATCACCTTGAGCTGATGCAGGCTCAGATGACCGGCATGGGCAGCCCGATAGGCGGACCCGGCGGCGCGGAAGACGTCGGCGACCTCGAGCAAGGCCCGCAACGGCTCAACCGTCGGGCTCGGTCTCCTTGAACAGGCCCCGCCTGTCGAACGGACTGACCACGGCGCGCGCCGTCCGGGTCGCGACCTTGGTGTAGAGCGCGGTGTTCTCCAGCTTGCTGTGGCCAAGCAGAGCCTGGATGATCCGGATATCGACGCCGTCTTCCAGCAGATGGGTGGCGAAGCTGTGACGCAACGTATGCGGGCCGACCCGCTTGGCAATGTCCGCCGCCCGGGCCGCATCGACCACGATGCGATGCAGTTGCCGGGTGCTGATCGGCTTCATCGCGTTTTGGCCGGGGAACAGCCAACCGTCGCGATGCATCACGCCCTGTCGGCGTCCGACCGTCCACCATTGGCGCAGCAGCGCGAGCAGATCGACCGGGAGCATTGCGTTGCGAGACCGGCCGCCTTTGCCGTGTTCGACCCGGATCAGCATGCGTTCGCTGTCGATATCGCGGATCTTGAGGGCAGACACTTCGGCGACGCGGAGCCCGGCGCCATAGGCAACCGACAGGGCCGCCTGGTGCTTGACGCATGTTGTCGCGTTCAACAGGCGAACGACCTCGTCCCGGCTCAGCACCATCGGCAACTTGCGCTGATGGGCTATGCGCACCAGTTTGCGTGCCAAGTCCGGCCGGTCGATCGTGTGTGTAAAGAAGAACCGCAACGCCGAAACGATGCTGTTCATCGTCGGCACCGGCACACCGGACTCTTGTTGTTCCAGTTGGAACCGGCGGAGATCCTCCGCCGTGGCCATGTCGGGCGAGCGCCCCAGGAACGAGGCGAAGCGTCCAACATCGCGGAGGTAGTTACGCTGGGTCTCGGGCGAGAACCGGCGCAGGTTCATGTCATCGATTAGCCGTTGACGCAGCGGGCTGATCGGGGCGGACGGAAGAGGCGTGTTCATCGTATGGCTCCTCAAATGAAAAAGGAGCCAAAATGCTCGGCCTCTGCCGGGCGACGCTCAACCGAGACCCGACGATCAACGATCTGGCGTTACCCTCACCACTCGTACCCATCCCGCGAAGCGGGTTCGTTCTTCGGCCCAACCCGGTCATGCAGCCGCAGAGTATTGAACCGACCGAGAACGGCGCCCGCCGGCGAACCGGCGAGCGCCGCGTTTGGCCGCTCAGGCCTCGAGGCCGTCATGGTCGGTGAGGACCATGTCCGGGGTGACGCTGACGAAGAGCGGCTGGATGGTGAGGGTGTTGCCGTCCTCATCGGGCGTGATGGCGACGATGGCCGAGGCCGGTTCGCCGTTCACGAAGCAGGAGAACAGCGCAAGGTTGTCGTAGGCGCCGCCGGTCAGCGCCTCGAAGGCGTGTTGGTGGGCGGGTGTGATGTTGGTGCTCATGGCCGCCTCCCTCACGTCACGATGCGGCCGGCGCGACGCGCATCGGCGGCGTAGCGGCTGATCGGCTTAGTGGCCTTGAAGTGCCGGTCGATCTCGACCGGCAGGCCCAGATACCCGCGCAACGCCGCCAGGTCGCTGAGCGACACGGTGCCGAGTTCGGGAAAACCGAGGCCCAGGTCACTGAGTCCAAACGCGATCTCCGGCGCGTCCGGGTCGATCTCGGTCAGCAGCCATGTGCAGTTGGCGTCCGGCGTGAACAGCTTGACGACGGGATGGAAGTCGATCTCCGTTTCCGCGTCGGTTTCCAGGGCCTCGACCTGCTTGCGGCCATTGGCCAGCAGGCGATTCCGGATGGATTTGGTTAGAAAGGTCATGGGTCGTCTCCTCTATGTTGGTTTGCCTTGATGGACGCCGGGAGACGACGGCCGGGCGGAGACGCGGCCCGGTCCACGGCCAACACGGGCCTGCGGAGCGCAGCGGCGCAGGCTGGCGCGGGCGGCCGTTGACCGGGGCG
>JANQJV010000340.1 GCA_028281465.1 Azospirillaceae bacterium
CGCCCAGCGGCCGGCCGCCAAGATGGCGGCGGTCCAGCCGGCAGGGATGCCGGCGCTCCTCGTTCAACGCCGAAACCGAACCTGTCGTCAAGGCGGGCCGTTGGTATCAGATTGCAGATATCACCTGAATCGTCATGCTGGCCGTCAGGATTTCCCCCGGCTCCAAACAGCAAAGACCGGTGGCGCGGCGTGGGACCGGTGCCGTCACCACCACGCCGGACGTATGGCTTTGCGGCTCCAGCGCAAATCGATCGTCGTTCGGCGGAACATAGAGCATGAGCTCACCGAGCGGCCATGATGCCGAGAGCTGCAGGTCAAACCCGAAGTCGGGCTGATGGATCGTCGCCGTACCGGACCAACCTGAGTAGCAGTTGTTGCGCCAGGTGTTGGGCAAGGCCCGACCCTGCGCGAAATCCAGCTCCTTGGGAATGGTGATCGGATCGGTCGGCAGGTGGCCGGGCCCCTCCAGCCAGAAATCCCGTGCCGCGAAGCGCACCGTCGTATCGGGTCGGCGCGGGAAATACGGGTGCACCCCCAAGCCGGCCGGAATCGGCCCATCGCCCGGGTTCGCCACCGTAAGGTCCAACTCGAACACCTCCTCGGCCACGGTGATGACCTGGCTGGCGGCGAACGCGAACGGGTAGTCCGGCGGGCCGACAGTCAGGGTCAGCCGGCACTCGGCCGATCCGGCCTCGGCCACCGTCCAGGCGTGCTGCCAGCCGACACCATGCAAGGCCAGCGGCCCATCCGTATTCGGCGGCACGGCAAATCGGTGCGGGCCAGCCGTCAGCCGGTTGCCGGGGGCCCGGTTGGCAAATGGCAGCATGGCGAACAGGGCGGCGGACAAGGCCGAGGACGGCGGCGCCCCGCGCGGCGGCGACGCCAGAACCGGGCGTACCGCCCCACCACCACGCCAATCGAGCGATCCCACGGCGCCGCCGAGGTCCGGGTACACGGTCGCCCGTAGAGACGCCAGGCCTAGCTCAAGCATGGTCAGCCTGCGCCAGGCCAAATGGCGGCCGGTCCACCCCCTCGATCCCGGCATCGAAACAAAGCAGAGCGCCGGCCAAAGGCTGTGCCGCCAGGGCCGCTTCGTCCAGGTCGTAGCGCGCGGTCGTGACATACAGGGTTGCGCCCACAAAGACGCAGGACGTCGGCCGCGTCACCGGCAGCGCCACGATGCGGTCGGTGCGGCCATCCGGCGCCAGGCGCACGACACAGCCGCCGTCCCAGCGGCAATTCCACAGATAGCCGTCCCGGTCCACGGCCGACCCGTCGGGAACCCCGGGCAGAGCCGGATCGGGCCGGAACGCCGTCCGCCGCTCGCCCAGACGACCGGAGGCGGTGTCATAGGCAAACGCCATCAGGTCGCCGGTGCTGCTGTCGGCGGTGTAGAGCGTTGTGCCATCCGGGCTGAAGGCGATGGTATTGGCGATGCCGATCCCCCGGCGCAACACCGTGAGCGCGCCGTCGGGAGCCAGGAGATACAGCGCCCCATTCTTGGCGGTACCGGCGGTGTTCATGGTTCCGGCCAGAAACCGGCCGGACGGATCGGTCCCGGCATCGTTGAAGCGGTTGTCCGGCAGATGCGCCTCGGGGCGGTGCAGCCAATCCCGCCGGCTGCCGTCCGCCCCGAGCCGGGCCAAGCCGCCGGCAAAGGCGCCGATGTATCCGCCAGCCACGGCCGGCGCGAACCCCGTCAACGGTTCGTCCAGAGCCACGGTCGTCACGGCCCCGGTGCGCAGCGCCAAACGATGCCAGCGGGCCTGAACGATATCCACCCAACGGACGCAGGCGTCCCGGGTGTCGTATACTGGGCCCTCCCCCAGCGTGTCGGTCGTCAGCGCGGCAGCCCGCACGGCTATCTCGGTCATGGCACCGTCTCCCTCTGCAGGACGAGTCTGTGCACGTCGTGGCTGGCGATGGCGAGCAACTCGGCCATCTGCCGGCGCGCCTCCTCGGGTCGGCGCAGGCGAATGGCCTCGAGCACGTCACCATGGGAGCGCAGGGTTTTGGCGTAGTTGTCCGACGCCGCCGTGGTCAGCCGGAAAGCCGAGCGCAGCGCCGAGCCGATGAGCGCGCCGAAGTTCATGAACACCGGGTTGTGGCTGGCCTGCAGAATGGCGACGTGGAAGGATTCGTCGGCCTGTACGCTGGCCTCGATGTCCAGCGGATCGGCGGCACACATGGCCTCGTAGCTGGCGGCGATGCGGCCCAGGTCCTGCCCGGTCGCCCGCCGGGCGGCGAATTCCGCCGCCCCCGGTTCGATCACTTGGCGGGCTTCGGTCAAACCGCGGATGAACTCCAGGTCGGGTGCCAGTTCCTCCCGCCATTCCAGCAGATCCGGGTCGAGATGGTTCCAGTTGGCCTTGGGCAGAACGATCGTGCCGGACCGGGTTCTGGCCTCCACCAACCCCTTGCCGGCCAAGGTGCGGACCGCCTCGCGCAAAGCCGTCCGGCTCACACCCAGGGCCTGCCCCAGTTCGACTTCCGTCGGCAGCCGTTCGCCCGGCGAAATCTCGCCCGACAGAATGCGCTTGGCCAGGGTGCCCGTGATGCGTTCCCGGGTCTTGCCGCGTGCCGAAACCTCTGCCATGCCGCTATGCTTTGTTTTGCCGATACTCGGCCAGGATGACAGCAAGGATCAACAAGCTGCCTTTGGCAAGCATCTGGTAGAACGTCGGCACCCCGGTCAAGATCATGCCGTTGTTGAGCACACCGATGATCGCCACGCCCAAAAGGGCCCCGATCACGGTTCCCTTGCCGCCTTTCATGGCGCAGCCGCCGAGGAACGCGGCGGTGATCGCTTCGAGCTCCAACCCCTCGGAGCCGGAAATCGGCTGGCCCGACCCGGTGCGGGCGGCCAGAAGAATGCCGCCGATCCCGGCGACCATGCCGCTGACCACGTACATGGCGATCCGATAGCCGCGAAGATTCAACCCGGACAGACGGGCAACGATCGGATTGCCGCCGATGGCGTAAACATTCCGGCCGGCGACGCTCAGGTGCAGAAAGACGTAGAAGGCGACCGCAACGCCGACCAGAACCCAGATCGGCGCCGGGATACTAAGAAACCGTCCGATGCCGAGCAGGCGGAAACTGTCGTTGAAGATGGAAATCGACTGGCCGTCGGAGATGATGAAGGCAATGCCCCGGAAGATCGCCATGGTCCCCAAGGTCACGATGATCGGGTTGACCCGGCCGTAGGTGATGATCAGGCCGTTGAACAATCCAGCCAGGGCACCGACCGTCATCCCGGCCACCGGACCGGCTCCGGCCGCCCCGGTGGCATCGATGGCCATGGCCGTCGTCACCGTCGTCAGCCCGACGATGGCGCCGACGGAGATATCAAGCCCACCTGAAACGATCACGGCCGTTTGCGAGATGGCCAGAACCCCCAGGATCGCCACCCCCATGCCGATGTTGAGGATATTGCGGGCGGAGAAGAAGACATCGCCGCGCTGGACACCGAAGATGATCAACAGAACCACTAGGGCGAGGATCAGGCTCACATTGTGGATGCCGATCCGCTCGACGGCGGCGGCGATCGGACGCGATGCGGGGGGGAGCACGCCCGCGGCAGATTGGTTGGTCACGAAACCTCTCCACAATCGACTGCCGGAACCGCGACCGGCAGCATGGCACTTCCCGGAATCGCTGCTCGCAGGATGGCATCTTCCGTCCGCTCGGCGCCTTGCAGATGCGCCGTGATGCGCCCACCCGACATGACGAGAATGCGGTCCGACAGGCCCAGGAGCTCGGGCATCTCGGAGGAGATGACGATCACACCCACCCCCGCCCGGGTCAGCTCGGCAATGAGTGCGTAGATTTCGCTCTTCGCACCGACATCGATGCCCCGCGTCGGTTCGTCGAGAATGAGAACTTTCGGGGCCCGCGCCAGCCAACGCGCCAGCACCACCTTCTGCTGGTTGCCGCCGGACAGGTCGGCCACCGCCGTCTCCAGGCTCGGCGCCTTGAGGGCCAGCCGCCCGGTCACCTCGGCAACGATGGACCGGGCACGCCGACGATCGAACAGGCCGAACCGGGACACGCGCTCGGGGATGCACAAGGCGGCGTTGTCGACGACCGAGCGCAGCAGCAACAGGGCTTCTTCCTTGCGGTCTTCGGGCGCGAAGCCGAGGCCGGCCAGGATGGCGTCCGCCGGCCGCCCGGACGGCAGACTGCATCCGGCCACGTCCACATGTCCGGCCCGGCGCGCGTGCACGCCGAAGAGGCCTTTCGCCAGCTCGGTGCGACCGGCCCCGACCAACCCGCCGATGCCCAAAACCTCGCCCACCTTGAGGTCGAAGCTGATGTCCGTGACATGGTCGGTGGTCAGGCCGCGGACCCGGAGCACCGTGTCTGGGCGCGGCGGGCTGCGGGCGGCAAACAGGCTGGTCAAGGCGCGGCCGACCATCTTGCGCGTGATATCGGCTTCGTCGGTGTTGGCCACCGGCATCACATCGACCAGATGGCCATCGCGCAAGACGGCAACCCGATCGGCGAGCGCGACCACCTCCGCCAGCCGGTGCGAAATGTAGAGGACGGCCACGCCGTCGGCACGCAACCGCCGGATCACGGTGAACAGCCGGGCGGTCTCCTCCCCGGTCAAGGACGAGGTCGGCTCGTCGAAGGCGATCACCCGGCCGCCGGCATGCACGGCCCGCATGATCTCGATCATCTGGCGCTGCGCCGGCCCCAGACCGGCGCAGACCTGGTGCGGCACCAGGTCCCGCTCCAGGCCGAACAGGGCGAGCATGCGGGCCGCACGCGCGTTCAGCGCCCTGCGGTCCAGCAGGAACCCGGCGCGTCGCGGCAGCGCCCCCGGAAAGATGTTCTCGGCCACGCTGACGTCCGGAATGATCTCGGGCTCCTGGTGGATCACTCGGATGCCGGCGGCATGGGCCACCCGCGGACCCTCAAACGCCACTGGCGCGCCATCCAGCAGCAGCCGCCCGGCATCCGGGGCAAAAACACCCTCGATGATCCGCGTCAACGTGGATTTGCCGGCCCCGTTCTCCCCCACCAGAGCCAGGATTTCGCCCGACCGCACATCGAGCGACACCTTCGACAGCGCCTGTACCGGGCCAAATGTCTTGTCGACGCCATCGACCGCCAGAATCCCGCCGCCGGTCATGGAACCAAGTCCTTCGGTAAGGGTCGCGACGGCCCCGCACCGACGGAGGCGGCGTGGGGCTCGTCCATGGCGACGGTCAGGAACAAAGCCGCGCTTCGTAGGCGTCGAAAGTCTCCGCCGAAATGAACTCCGGCTCGGTGAAGGTGGTGGTCGGCAAGGGCACGCCGTCGCGGATCGCGGCAACCAGGAGGTCCACCGCCGTTGCGCCATGGTTGGCCGAATTCAGCCACATGGTGCCGCGGAAGGCGCTCGGCCGCCCCGAGCCGAAGGCATCGCAGGCCCGGCTGCCGTCGATGCCGATGCCGAGGCCCTGGTCGGCCGTATAGCCGGCATTCTCCAGGGCCCGGGCGGCGCCGAGAACGCCGTCATCGTTGCAGGAATAGAAGATCCAATGGCTGACCAGCGGGTTGGCGGTCAGCGTGGTGGTCATGGCATCGATGGCGTTGACCATGGTGTTGTCGTAAGGAACCCGCACGATGGTGTCCGGATCGAAGTCCGCAACGGCGGCGAGGAAGGCCTCCTCGGCGCCGCGGTTGCGTTGCATGCAGGTATCGGCCTTGCGGTCTTCGATCGAAGCGATCCGCACTTGCGCGTGCGCGGCCCAGTTCTCCGCGGTATAGATCTCTGCAAGCTTGCGCCCCACACTCTGGCCGATCGTGTGGGCGTTCATGCCGACATAAGGCACCTGGGTGCCGTCGGCGAAGTAGATGTCGTCATCCACCGCGACCAGCGGCACACCGGCTTCCTGGGCCCGCTCCGCCACGACCGGACCGAGGGCGCGGTCGGGCACGACGATGGCGATCCCGTCAACGCCGTCACCGAT
>JANQJV010000392.1 GCA_028281465.1 Azospirillaceae bacterium
GGATGAAACAGTCCAGTTTTCCGAGCGCATATATAGCAGCGAAGTTTGCTTTTGCTACTATATTTGGACACGCCAAGCTTAGTTTCTTGTTAGTACCTATGCTGCTCTTGTCACAGGCCAGGAGGATCAATCATGTGCTCCAATATCTGCAATTCTACTTTCTCGCGTACCGCTATGGTTGCCGTCATGCTCGGCGCCACCGCCTGGGCCGGCGATGCGGCGGTATTTAGCAACAATGTTGCCTTTTGTATTAGCAATAACTCCACAGTTTCCTTGATTACCAATACTGATAACGAATTCGGTATTGTTGTGGCGACCGTCTCCGATGTAAATAGCACTGAGCCAAATGACATCGTTCTTGCTGCCAACAACCACTTGAATGATGAGCCACGGTCCGTTGGGCAGGAGTGGACGGAAGCAATCCCAGCAATCTTCGAGTTATCTGGTGGAAGTTGTTATAATGTAGCGATGATGAATAAGGCGACACCACCCAATCCAGATGTGCCGTGGGAGTGCGACATGGTGCAGATATCGACCACACCCAACCACATCATTATCGAGGGGAGCCAGATTATGGAGGACAACCTTGTCCTGCAAGGCTCGATAACTGTTCTTGGACAGGCGACAGCCATGAGTCAGTATGCTCCGGTCCTCAACTGTCCGTATTGATAAGCGCTCTTGTAGATCAGTATCCAGTTGTGCGGTTCAGAAGTTCGTATTCCTATGCCGTGCGCCGGTTTGCGAACTTCTGAATTTGACCCCTGCTTCGATCTGATAAGTGTCAGTCCTTTTCACTGCGGGTTCCAGCCGACCACCGTGGTTGTCGGCATGCGTCGCGCCCTGGAGGACACGGGCAGCGACTTCCGGCGGCATTCTCCAGGACCTGAACCTATTCAGCGCAGCTTGAGATGCTGGGTCGCCGCCGTGCAGCGACCGATGTTGTCAAGTGGCACGGCAGTTTGCCGATTGACGAGATGCGCCCACCCCCGGTCAACTCCCCGGCGCGCCGCTTGGCTCGAAGCGGCGGGCCAGAACCTTGCGGCGGCTGTCGACGGTGTCGCGGTCCATGTAGCATTGGCGCATGTGGCGGTGGCCGGTGCCAGGCCGGTAGGCGGCGCGGCCGTGCAGCAGGCGGCGGTTGTCCATCACCAGCACGTCGCCCGGGCCGAGCTTGAGATGTCGCTGCAAGGCCGGGTCGTTGACCAGCGCGGCGAAGCGGTGCCGCGAACGGTAGAAGCGGTCCAGTGTGTCCGCGTCCTCGGCGTCGACCGCGTCGGTGCGGTTGGACAGGCGCACCTGGCACACCCGCCCGTCCGCGTCCAGCTCGATCAGCGGTCCGCGGTTGTCCAGCACCGTGTCGGCGTCGGTGTAGCGGTAGCGCAGCCGCAGCCCGGTCAAGACGGCGAAGGCGTCCGGGTCGTCGCGGCGCAGGGTTTCGGCCACCCGGAAACCGTCGGTGAGCATTGAGTCGCCGCCGTCGGCGTTGTTCACGAGGCAATGCAGGAAGATGAAGCCGGGCACCGGGTCGCGGTAGGGGTTGTCGGTGTGCGGCTCAAGCGCGCGCGTGGTCATGGTCAGGTCATAGGCGTCCGGAACCGCCTTGACGTCGGCGATGCCGCCCCAGTTGGTGATGCGCATCGGCCCGATCCGCCCGGCCAGCGCGCCGACCGCATCCATCTCGACCGGCAGGTTGCGCACCAAGACGAAGGCATGCCGGCGCAAGGCCTCCAGCATGGCATGCAGGGCGGCGTCGTCTTCGGCCAGCACCGGCCAGTCGGCCTCGGGCAGGGGGGCCAGGTCGGCGCTCCACAGCACCAGGTCATCCCCCCGGGGGCCCGGTGGGGCCACGGCGGCTTCCAACTCCCAGAGCGAGAACGGCGCCGTGTGGCCGTCGTCGAACACGATCTCGACGATTGCGCCCATGGCCCGCACTTGGGTCACGGCGGTGTTCAACGGCAAGGCCCAGGAGTCCAGCAGCCGTTGCCCGGTGCGCACGTCGCGGCAGGTCCGGCACGGGCAGCGCTCGCGCAGCCACAGCGGGTGCAGCACGCGCCGGGCCCCGGCCAGCGTGAGGGCGACGCGTCCGCTCTCGAGGAGTTCCGGGTCGGGTGGGGTGAGCGGCATGGCGAAGCTCCTGCGGGACAGCGGCCGGGGACTGGGGTTTCCCGTCAGGCATAGCAGACCCGCGGTGCCGGACGACAGAGGTCGCGCAGACCGTTGTCCGCTTGACCTTGCAACCGTCCGAGACATGTGGAAGACAGCCGTGGGACCCCCGCGGGTGCCGGTGGTCGCGGGCTCCGGCCCGGTCGGCCGCAGGCGGGGCAGCATAAATCACGAGAGCGCCGGCGACGGATGGGCCGTCCGGGTGCGGAAAGCAACGCATGCATATCGATACCTTCAACAAGGTCCACGAGGTCGTGCAGGCGATCGCGGCCGGGGAGATCGTGGTCGTGGTCGACGACGGCGATCGGGAGAACGAGGGCGATCTCGTCATGGCCGCGGCCAAGGCGACACCGGAAGCCTTGGCGCTGATGATCCGGCACACCAGCGGCATCATCTGTGCGCCGCTGTCGGCGGACGAGGCCAAACGGTTGCAGCTCAACCCCATGGTGGCGCTGAACGACGCGCCGCTCGGCACCGCCTTCACCGTGTCGGTCGACTACCAGCACGGGCTGACCACCGGCATTTCGGCCGAGGAGCGTTGCAACACCGTGCGCGCGCTCGCCAACCCCAATGCCGGTGCGGGCGACTTCGTCCGTCCCGGTCATGTGTTTCCGCTGATCGCGCGCGAGGGCGGCGTGCTCATGCGCTCCGGCCACACCGAGGCCGCGGTGGACCTGGCGCGGCTGGCCGGTCTGCCGCCGATCGGCGTGATCGGCGAACTGGTCAACGACGATGGCACGGTCAAGCACGGCCCCGAGGTTTTGGCCTTTGCGGCCGAGCACGGGTTGCGCGTGATTTCGGTCGACCAGTTGATCGCCTACCGCCAGGAGCGCGAACGCCTGGTCACGCGGCTGGCCGAGAGTGCGGTGGAGACCAAGTTCGGCCCGGCGCGGGCCGTCACCTATGCCACGGCGTTCGACGACGTGCACCACCTCGCTCTCGTGTTCGGCGATCTGGATGCCGGCCAGGACATTCCAGTGCGCTTCCACCCGGAGGACGTGCTGGAGGACGTGTTCGGCAGCCAGGCGCTGATGGCCGAAACCATCGACCGCTTCAAGCGCCAGGGCCGAGGCATCCTCATCTACCTGCGCGAGGGCGGGGCCGGCGTGGTGCCGAAGCCGACGCCGTCCACGGTGGCGCAGAGCGAGAGCGTGCGCCGCCAGCAGTGGCGCGAGATCGGCCTGGGTGCCCAGATTCTGCGCGATCTGGGCGTGGAATCGATCCGCCTGCTGGCCAGCCGGTCGCGCCAGTATGTCGGTCTGCCGGGCTTCGGCCTGACCATCAACGAAACGGAGATCTTAGCGCCCTGACCGGGCCGCCGGCACCGCGGCTTGCTTGAGCCCGGGCCGCCGCCCGGTTTAGTGTGCGGCCGGCCGCTGCGCCCAGACCCCGAAACGGGGCGATCCGGGACGCGCAGGCTGGTCAAGGGGAGGAAGTGGGCGCCATGGCGACGCCGCCGTTGTCGGGGACGCGGGTCCTCGACCTGACCAATGTTCTGGCCGGACCGTTCTGCGGCCACCAGCTCGCCCATCTGGGCGCCGACGTCATCAAGGTGGAGATGCCGGGCAGTGGCGATCTTGCGCGCCAGCTCGGCGTCGACAGCGCCCTCAACCGCGCCGGCATGGGCATCTCGTTTCTGGCGCAGAACCCGGGCAAGCGCTCGGTCACGCTGAACCTCAAGCACCTTGAGGGCAAGGCGTTGTTCAAACGCCTGGTGCGCACGGCCGACGTGGTGGTGGAGAATTACCGGCCGGGGGTGATGGACCGGCTCGGGCTGAGCTACGACGTCTTGCAGGCCGAGAACGATCGTTTGATCTATTGCGCCATTTCCGGGTTCGGCCAGGATGGGCCGTTGCGCGGGTTGCCGGCCTATGACCAGATCATCCAGGGCATGTCCGGTGTCATGAGCATCACCGGGGCGTCCGACACCGCGCCGTATCGGGTCGGCTACCCCATTGCCGACACCATCGGCGGCATGACGGCGGCCTTCGCCATCGCGGCGGCCCTGGCCGGGCGCGACCGGACCGGCGGCTGCCATATCGATGTCTCCATGCTCGAGGCGACCCTGGCAACCATGGGCTGGGTGGTGTCGAACTACCTAATCGGTGGTCAGGTGCCGACACCGCTCGGCAATGAGAATTTCACCTCGGCCCCCTCGGGCACCTTCGAGGCCGCCGATGCGCCGCTCAACATCGCCGCCAACAAGCAGGAGCAGTTTGAGGCGCTGTGCCGCGTGATCGGCCGCGAGGATCTGATGGCACACCCGGACTACCGCGAGCGCGACAACCGCAAGCGCAACCGGTTCGCGCTCAAGGCGGAGATCGAGACGAGCCTGGCCGGCAACACGGCCGCCCATTGGGTGGAGCGGCTGAACGCGGTCGGCGTGCCGTCCGGGCCGGTGTTCACCGTGCCCCAAGTGCTGGCGCACCCGCAGATCCGCGACCGCGGCATGATCGCCGGGTTTGCCGGTGTGCCCGGCGTCGGCCGGGACATCCAGGTGTTGCGCACCGGGGTCAAGCTCGACGGTGCCGCCCCGGCCGTGGCCACGCCGCCACCGCGACTGGGGGAACACAACGGCGAGGTCTACGGCGAACTGGGCCTGGATGCCGACGCGATCGCCGGGTTGGCGCGGGAGGGGGTGCTGTGAGCGACGATGCAGAACGCGAGGCGGCCGACTGGTGGCGCACCGAGATCATCGACATGGCGCCCGGGGTGATCCGCACCCGCGGCTATCCGATCGAACAGTTGATCGGCCGGGTGTCCTTCGCTGAGATGGTGTGGCTGATGCTGCGCGGCGACCTGCCTGCGCCCGGCCAAGCCCGGTTGCTGGACGCCGTGCTGATGGCGGCGGTCGACCACGGGCCGCAGGCGCCCAGCATCGCCATGGCGCGCATGGCCGCGACCTGCGGGGTGGGGCTGAACAACGCCATGGCCTCGGCGGTGAACGCGCTCGGTGATGTGCACGGCGGTGCCGGCGAACAGGCGGTGGAGGTCTACGCGGCGGTGGACCGGCGCATGGGTGCGGGGGCGGCGCTGGAGGGTGCGGTGTCGGCCGCGCTGGATGCGTTCTTTGCCACCGGGCAGAAATACGTCCCTGGCTTTGGCCACCGCTTCCACCCGGTCGACCCGCGCGCGCCGCGGCTCTTGGCGCTGGTCGACGAGGCGGCGGCGGCGGGCACCGTGTCCGGCCGCTTCGCCGCCATCGGCCGCGCCATCGAGGCCGCGGTGATGGTGCGCAAGGGCCGGCCCATCCCCATGAACGTCGACGGCGCCACTGCGGTGATCTATGCCGAGCTCGGCTTCGCCCCGCCGCTGGCGCGCGGCCTGTTCTGCCTGTCCCGCTCGGTCGGCATCCTGGCCCACGCCTGGGAACAGACCCAACAAGGCGGTCGCAACAAAGGCCCCATCCCCCGCCGCCTGCTGTGGACTTACGACGGCCCGCCCCCGCGCGACGTGCCGGAATAGAGCGCAAAACCGCAGCAACTGTGCTTAAGCAGCGCAGCGGTCGCACAGACAGACAAGGTCGATGCGATTGCGGCACGGAATCCGTCCATTGGATACGGTGTGTGGCGCAACGCCCCGACAAGCGACATGGCGGCCCGTGCAACCACGGCTTTTCGTGGCGATGGCCACGGTGATCGATCTTCTTCCTCTTCTGGTGTTTCCAGCCAGACGCGGCGGGGGGCGATGGCCATGCGGCGGCAGCATTCCAAGAGAGCACGGTGATCACCGCACGGGTTGTCCCCGGAGCGCCGACACCCTGTCGGCCCGGGCCGCCGACGTCCACGTCGGCGCGAGACCTTTATCGCGGACCATCGGCCGGGCCGGCCAGCCCGGCCAGCCGTTCCGCTGCGGACCCCATCTCACGCATCAAGTCACAGAGGCCGGACCTTCCTGAGCTCCCTGAACCGCGAGACCGAGGATGCGCGAGCGCATCCGAGGGCGGCATCGGGAACTGCCCGGTCGGCTTCGAAGACGATCGATATCCAAAAACTTTCATGTTCCTTGCCACCCACATGAAAGTAATCACAGACTATATATGATCGGCACGACGCCTGGTCCGATTTTTGCTCTCATACTACAGGTATGGACACGATCTTGGTCGCGGAGACGTCCGATGAACATTGGGACCTCTTTTGCAACATCGCCCTATCAGCCGATTCACACCTCTTCGTCAACGGAAAAGGCTACCTGGGACGAGGAAGATTTTACCGCTACCAGGGCAAAATCTGCCGACGCGGGATCGCCGGAGGCATCCAGACAGCGGGGCACTTACACAGCCGTTCTGATTTCCCAAGAGACGTTGAGTGTCATCATCGCTGCCACCAGCCAGGCCAATGGAGCCCAGCCGTCGCAATCCAAGGAAGCGGAACAAGAAACGACGAAGGATGGCATTGGACAGACCCCTGAGGAGAAGTTCCTCGCGTTGATGAATATGACTCCAGAGGAGCGACGCCTTGAATTCTGGCTCAATGAACGAGGGATGACGACGGAAATGCTGAACGACATGCCACGCGAAGAAAGGGAAGAAATACTCGAGGAGTTTCAAAAAGAGCTTCGCGATAGAACAGAAGAATTGGCGCGGTCAGGGGCCGTCGTAGAGGAAAACAAGTTTGCTGAGGTAGAATTGGGCACTGTTGCGTCACACTGGCAGTCCTTTGGAGCGATCGCTGCAGGATACGATGTGACCGACAGATCCCCGCGCGAGATCGATCAACTGGCCGAGGGTCTGCGGGAGAACGATGCCGCCTCGCTCCGTGACCTGATGATGCTGATGGCCCGTGGCGAGGAATTCCTTTCCCACACGCCGGGGGGTGTTTACACGGAGAGCGTCTGACCAGAAAAACGGATTTATTGGCCCATGTCGAGGCGGAGAGTCGGACCACAACCGGTCTTAAAGACGCTTGCAGCATGGCGGACCGGCTCATGGTGCATCCGGGCACCTTATCGCCGGACGTCCGGCCGGGCGGCTGACGCTCCGAGCAGAAGGCGAACGAGGTCATCGGCAAGGCGCTGGAAACCGGGTTTAATCGGTTCGAGTGGTGCCACCGGGGCCAGATTGGCGAGACCTTCATGGTCGTGGTCATCCTCGGTCACCGACCGGATCATTGGGCGGGATGTGATTCCACCTTCCTGCACGACTTCGCAGACCTGGTGGACGCGCAGTCGGTGGAAAGCCACAGCAGCAGCCAGGCTTGGCAGTATGGCTCGGGCCTGTGCCAGCGCGGTGACGCTCCGCCGGCCTTGTTCGGCACTGGCCAGGGCGTTTATGACGGACTCGAGGAACGCCTCGATGCTGCCCGCTCCTAGCAGGTCGACGCACACGGCATTGCGGCCAAGCTGTTGCAGCTCTTCCGTCACGGCCGTCCGCGGCCGAAAGTCGTCACCGCGGACCGAAATGCCGGATCGCACCCGCATCGGTATCGTGCGACTCTCCGCCGATATCTGATTTGAGTCATACCGGGTGGCCGCCCGGGTGGCCGCCAGTCTTACCCAGGGCCCGATCCCGAGGCGTATGCTATGGAGCGTGGATGGGCGGCCGGGACCGGCGCGGCCATCCGCGATGGCGACGTCGGAGCGTGTGGAGCCGAAAGGCTGGAGTACTGAGGGTACTGGCATGACGGAAAGGCGGTTTTCTCCGGCGCAGCTTTTCGGCTTTGCCTGTGCCGTCTACCAGGGCATCGGTGTGGGCGAGGCTGAAGCCGCGGTGCTGGCCGACACGTTGGTGCAGGCGGATCTGTGGGGGCACCAGTCGCACGGGGTTTTGCGTACGGTCTGGTATGCCAGGCGCATCCTGTCCGGGGCCGCGGTGCACGGGCGGGATCCGGTTCTGGTGGTCGATGCCGGCGCGGTGGCGGTGCTGGACGGGCGCGACGGCATCGGGCAATGCATCGCCCGACGTGCCATGGACGAGTCGGTGGCGCGGGCTAAGGCGCATGGGGTGGGGGCCGTGGCCGTGCGCAACTCCGGGCATTTCGGCACCGCCATGTATTTCACACGGCGGGCCGCGGCGCGAGACTGCATCGGCATTCTGACCAGCAACGCCAGTCCGGCCATGGCGCCATGGGGCGGACGCCGCAAGCTGATCGGCACCAACCCATGGTCGATCGCCGCACCGACTGGGATCGGCCCGCCGTGCGTGCTCGACCTGGCCAACACGGTGGTCGCCCGCGGCAAGCTGTATCTAGCCGACAAGAGGGGCGCACCGATCCCGGACGGCTGGGCCATCGATGTCGACGGGGTGCCGACCAATGATGCGCGTGCCGGCATCGCCGGCACTATCCTGCCCATGGCCGGGCACAAGGGTTACGGGATCGCCACGCTGATGGACGTCTTGTCCGGCGTGCTCAGCGGCAGCGGTTTCGGCGACGCCGTGGTCGGGCCTTATGTGCCGGACGGGCCGAGCCGGGCCGGCCATCTGGCGGTCGCGCTCGACATCGCCGCGTTCCGCGACGTCGCCGCCTTCAAGGCGGACATGGACCGCTTGATTGACACGCTCAAAGCGGCGCCGAAGGCCCAGGGCACCGACGAGATTTTCTTTCCGGGCGAACCCGAGCACCGCGCCGAACAGCACCAACGCGCGGCCGGCATCGCGCTGCCGCCCGACACGGTGGCCAGCCTGCGCCGGGATACCGCCGAGCTGGGACTGACGGCGGCCCTGGCGTTCCTCGGCTGATGTGGGTTTCCGGTCGATCCTGCAATCGGCCGGTTTCGAGCACCGGCACTCCGTCGGCGCTTCGGGTCAGGCCGCTCGGACGTCGGTCAAGAAGGTCTGAACGTGATCCCTGAGCGTGGTGGCTTGGTCGTCGGGTCACCGGATGCCGATAGAATTTGCCATTGTTTGGTAAAATTTTTGCTTGAGAGCAGGCGGTATGATCACATTCATTGCGACGGCGTGGTGTGCTGTTGATGGAGAGCAAGGAAACCAAATGTCTGCGGACACGCGCTCCCTGTCCGGATTTGGTCGGTCGGGTTGATGATGTGGTACCGGTACCCCATTGCCGGCAGGACGGTTGCGGCAAAGGGTTCGGACTATGCCTGTTGTGTTGCGAACCGCCGACGGCCCCGGCGCGGTCAAACGCGATTCGACGCTTGATGATCTTGGCCGGCATGCGCAAGGCTTTTTCCGTGGCAGACGGCGAGGCGATGGTCATGGGAAGCCAGATCTGCATCGACGCAACCGAATTCTTGAGGCCGGTGTTCGTCTGAAGCGAGGTCAAAGGCAGGTCAGCCGGTTTCGACGAGGGCCAATCAGCCGGGCGCACAGCAGTCCGAGCCGAAATCCCGTCGGAGGGGGGCGAACGCTGGTTCGGTCCCGCGCCCTCAGTGCGGCGGCTCCGGCCGGTGATGGCTGCCGAGGGGCGCTACGCGACTCGTGGCTATTGGCCGTGATCGATGTCGACGATCCGGGCTCGATCGACGGTTCGACCAGGCGTCGAAACCCGATCGGTTCCAGGCCGTCCGAGGGCAAGGAGGACATGTGGTCGAGTCCAGAAATATCAGGCGACTGAAGGCCCGCTTTTCCGAAACCATCAATCCGGTGGCCTCTCTGGGCTTCCTTGGCTTGGCCACGGACAGGGCCAGCTTTCGCGACTTCTGCGATTTCATCGCGCCATACCCGGGCGTTGCCGTCCACGCGACGCGGCTTCCGTTCGGCGATGCCGCCACGCCCGAGACACTGGCCGGTGTGGCGGCCCATCTGCGTGTCGGCACGGCTGGGCTGGTACCGGGACAACCCCTGCAGTCGATCAGCTATTCCTGCACCTCAGGGACCATCGCCATCGGTGCCGACGTGGTGCGCCGCGAAATCCAGAGCGTTCGGGCCGAATGCCCGGTGGCGACGCCGATCGAAGCGGCCATTGAGGCACTGCAGGGCCTGGGTTGCACGCGGATGGGATTGCTCATGCCCTATCTCATGCCCACGGCCGAGATGGTGGCGGGGTATTTCGAATCCGCCGGCTTCCGACTTGACCGGGTGGCGACCTTTGATCTCGACGGCGATCCGGATATGAACCGGGTCGATCCCGCGTGCCTGTGCGACGTTGGACTGGACCTCTGCGATACCGGCAGCGAGGCGTTGTTTATTTCCTGCACCGGTTGGCGCACCCATCCCGTGGTGCATCGGCTGGAGCGAGCGATTGGTCGTCCCGTGGTCACGAGCAACCAGGCACTCGCCTGGAAAGCCTTGCGCTTGGCCGGCGTGACCGGACATGTCGCAGGGCAGGGCCGGCTTTTTGCCGTCCTGTGACGCAGCCGACCATCGATCTAAGCTTCTCGGAGAAACCGGGACATGGCCGCCGACCAACGCCGTTTCGTTCCCTTCGAAGGCCTGTGGGCCATGGCGATCGATGTCCCGTACTCCTTCCTGGTGCGTGACGGCGATCAAGCCTGGACTTGCGGGCAGCTTGCACTCGATCGGCATGCGCGGGTCTTGGCACCGAACGACCTGGCATGGCAGAGCGCCATCGTTTGCGACCATATCGAAGAAGTCCTGCGGCGCGGCGGGCTGGAACCGGCCGCCGTGAAGCGGTTGGTGCCGTACTATGTGCATGGGAGCGATGCGGCCAGGACGGCCATGATCGGGGTGCTCCGTCGCCGCTTTGGTCCGACCGTCCTTCTAGACCCGGTGCCGGTACCGTATTTCTACTACGAGGGCCTGGTCCTCGAAGTCGATGCTTTCGCCGGCGTGCCCGACGTCCTGCCCGGCATCGAGCACGATCCCGCGGACCCGGTGCGGAGTGCCGAGGATGGCGACAGTCTGTGGCTCTCGCTAGAGGCGCCGGCTGACCGTTTGTCCACGCTCGGGCCCGCTTTGGCAGCGACTTTGGTGGCCCGTGGGATCGGTCCGGAGGCGTTGCTGTCGGGGCAATGGTGTGCGCCGCGTCGGAGCATGGCTGCGCTGGCTGCGGCCGACGCGGATTGGGGCCTCGGCCTCGATCCGGGCACCATAATCGACAGTGGTCCGGCAGTGGACCGCGTGTCGGCGTCCCTCATTTTCGACCGCCGGTCGGTAGTCGGCGTCGCACACGAAGTTTGGACCGAAGCAGACACGCGCATCACGATCCGGCGGGCCGACGATCGATGCTGGGTTCAGGCACGGTCGCATGACGCGTCCCTCGGCCTGATCGATCAGACGCGCCGGATCATGGCGGCACTCGATGCCACCTTGGTTCGGATTGGTCTCGATTTTTCAGCCGTGGTCAAATCGACCACCCATTACACCGGCGATCCGTCGGCCGAAACGCTGCATGGCAACATGGCTGTCCGCAACCGCTCCTACCGCAAACCCGGTCCGGCGTCCACCGGTGTGCCGGTGTTTGGTTTCGCCGACACGGCAAGCCGTGTGGTGGTTGCGCTCACGCTTGTGGCTAGCCATGGCACCTGGGGTGGCGGGGTTGGGTGTGCCGTGTCACGGTGAGGTCCAAGCAGCCGTTGGCATGCCGCCACAGGCACGTGCAATCGAACGCGTTCGTGATGACGGCGAAATCCGGGAAAACGGAACAAGGACTTGAAATCGTGACAAGACCTGATTGGAGATGCTATCATCATATCTAGCACTTTGACTTCGGGCTGTCCGACGGCTTTGGTGCGTCGTCTGTCGGCACATGATCGGCAATTGGTCCGCCCGTCTGGGTCCCGATTTTGAGAGGGAGGGAGAGCGAAATGCGCAAGGTGCTTTGCGGCCTGGCGGGGGTTCTCGTCGGCACGACGATGATGACCTCAGTGGCCTACGCCGAGTGTGGCGAGGTCACCATCACCGAGATGAACTGGGCGTCCGCCGCCGTGGTGACGGCCGTTTCCGAATTCATCATGGTCCAGGGCTATGGCTGCGATGTCACCGTCGTGCCGTCGTCGACGGTGCCGGCGGTGACTTCGGTGGCGGAAACCGGTACGCCGGATCTGGTGACCGAACTGTGGGTCAACTCGGCCCCGGTGTATGAGGAACTCGAAGCCGACGGCAAGGTCGTCACCCTGGGTGATGTTCTGTCCGACGGCGGGGTCGAAGCGTGGTGGATTCCTACCTATCTGGCCGAGTCAAATCCGGAGCTAACCACCATCGACGGCATTCTGGCCAATCCGGACCTGGTTGGTGGCCGGTTCCACAACTGCCCGTCCGGCTGGGGTTGCCGGGTCATCAACGACAATCTGAAAGTCGCTTACGAGTTGGAATCCAGTCTCGAAGTGTTCGATCACGGCTCCGGCGAAACCCTGGCCGCCTCGATCGCCTCGGCCCACGCCGACCAGGCGCCGTGGTTCGGCTACTACTGGGCGCCGACCTCGGTGCTCGGCAAATATCCGATGACCATGGTCGACATAGGTCCGCACGTGCCGGACCTGCACGCCTGCAACAACACACCTGACTGCGCCAGCCCTGGCAAGTCCGCCTATCCGCGCTCGCGCGTGATCACCGGTGCCACGGCCGATTTTGCCGAGCGTGAGCCGGACATTGCTGAGCTGATGTCCAAGGTGACGTTCACCAACGACCAGATGGGCGGCGTGCTGGCTTGGCAGGAAGACAACAGCGCGTCGCCGGATGAGGCGGCGGTCTACTTCCTGACCACCTACAAGGACGTGTGGGCCGAGTGGCTCAACGAAGAGGCGGCCGCCAGGCTGGCCAGTGTCCTGAACTGATTGGCTCTCACGGTGTTTTTGTCCCAGATCGTGGTCGCGAAATGAGTCGATCGGACCGCGATCTGCTCTAGCGAGCCAACGCTTGCCGGTTTCCGGGCCCGGGAACCGGCAAGCGGCCGGACAAGACAATGGACGGGCCGAGATGGGGCTTCCCAGGGTGCCCGTTCGGCCGAGCGCTGGGAAATGGACTATCATGGGTTATTACGACGGCGTCTTTGACGCCTTGGGATTGCGGGATTGGTGCGACGCCGACAAAGTTCAAGGCCCCATGTCCATGGCCGAGTTGATGGCCAGGGTACGCGGAGGCGCCGTGGAGAACAATTGGTGGGACATCCCGTTTCCGTCGCTGGACAATCTGCACGCATCCTGCCAGGCCATCGGTCGCACTCGGGAAATGACCTCTGCCGTAGAGCAGGGTTTTTTGGACATCAAGGACAGCCTGAAGTTCGTGCTTGATCCGCTGACGCAGCCGTTGAGCTGGTTGCTTGACGGGTCGATCTTTGTGTTCGGCCAGACACCATGGTGGATCATCATTCCCCTCATGCTGCTGGCATCGTTTTACGTGTCGCGATCGGTCGGCATTACGGTTTTTGTTGCGCTCTCATTTGGTTTTCTCGGATTTATCGACCATTATGGGTTTGCGATTCAGACACTCTCGATCATTTTCGTCTGTACGGTGCTGTGTGTGTTGATTGGTGTGCCGATCGGCATCGCCATGTCGAAGAGCGACACGTTCCAGCGTATGACCATCCCCGTTCTGGACATGCTGCAGACGCTGCCCTCCTTCGTCTATCTGATTCCGCTCATCTTTTTGTTCAGCGTCACGGAATCCAAGCTCTACGGAATTGCGATCATCCTTTATGCCATCGTGCCGGTGATCCGGCTGACCGATCTTGGCATCCGTCTGGTCGACAAGGATGTCATCGAGGCAGCCAACGCCTTCGGCATGACACCGGGCCAGAAGCTGTTCAAAGTAGAGATTCCCTTGGCGCTGCCGACGATCATGGCTGGTGTCAACCAGACCATCATGATGGCGTTGGCCATGGTGGTGATCGCTTCGTTGGTGTCGGCCCCTGGCCTGGGTGAATTGGTGTTGCGCGGCATCCGCAACCTGGAGCTGGGCGTCGGGTTGGTGTCGGGGTTCTGCATTGTGTTGCTGGCGGTCATCCTCGACCGGGTCAGCAAGGCGTCGCTTGCGCGCATCGACGGCGCGCAACGGCACTAGGCCCAATGATTTGAGGAGGGTGGGGTATGGCCACCAAAACCAAGATCGAAATTCGCCAGCTCTATAAGATTTTCGGCCCGAACCCGAAGCAGGCGCTGCAGTTGGTGTTGGACGGTGTGTCCAAGCCCGAGCTGTTGGAGAAGCACGACCATGTATTGGGCCTGCAGGACATCAACGTGTCCATGGGCGAAGGCAAGATCTCCGTCATCATGGGATTGTCTGGCTCCGGCAAATCGACTCTGATCCGGCACCTCAATCTGTTGATCGAGCCGACGGCTGGCGAGGTGCTGGTCGATGGCATCGATGTGACCACCTATTCCATCGACGACCTGCGCCGGTTGCGGCAGTCGCGCATGTCCATGGTGTTCCAGAAGTTCGCGCTCTTGCCACACCGTTCGGTGTTGCAGAACGCGGGGCTGGCACTTGCCGTGCGTGGCGAGACCAGAGCAATGGTGGAGGGCGAGGCACGCAAATGGTTGGAGCGGGTCGGGCTTGCCGGCTACGAAGAGCACTATCCGCATCAGCTTTCCGGTGGCATGCAACAACGCGTCGGCATCGCGCGGGCCTTGGCCTCCAATGCCGAAACCATGCTGATGGACGAAGCCTTCTCCGCGCTCGATCCGCTGATCCGCACCGACATGCAGAACCTGCTGCTGGAATTGCAGGCCGATCTGCACAAGACCATCGTCTTCATCACCCATGACCTGGACGAAGCCATGAAACTGGCCGATCATTTGGTGATCTTGAAGGATGGCTATGTGGTGCAGCAGGGCGATCCACAGCAGATCCTGCTGTATCCCAACGATCCCTACATCGAAGACTTCGTCAGCGACATCAACCGGGCCCGGGTTCTGCGGGTGCGCTCGGTGATGACGCCAACCAACGGTGCCGGTCTAAGTGATACCTTTGGCGAGGTCGGCGTAGACGACACCTTGGAGGACGTCATCGCCCGCTCCGGTGGCGAAACCTCGCACAATTACGCTGTGGTGCAGGACGGCGCTGCCGTCGGCAAGTTGGACATGAAGGATCTCGTGCGCGCCCTGGTGCCGCGGGCCGCTTCGGCGCCGGGGGCTCGTGCGGCAGATCTCAACTGAACTGTTTGAGGACGGTCTTGCAAGCCGGCTTGCTGAACGAGGCTCGCCATGCGCTATGACACGACGTTGAAAGACCTGCTTTGGCAAGGGGCGCCGGCTTTCCTGGCACAGATCACGGGGTCGGCTGTGGTCGAGATCAAACAGACCGAATTTCCAGTCACGCGGAACCTGCACCCGGATTTCGTCGCTGGGCTTGTCAACGGCGAGTTGTTCCACATGGAAGTGCAGGTCAATCCGCACCGTCGAATGAACTGGCGGATGCTGGACTACTATGGCGTGATCACGGCCGGCAACGGGGACCGGCCGGTTCGGCAAGTCGTCTTGGCGCTGACCGACGAGGTGGCTGCCGCCATGCCGTGCCGGATCGACCACCCGCACCTTCGGTTCGCGTTCCGGGTGATTAGCGTCGAGTCCCTGGACCCGGCTCCGTTGTTGGCGAGCGGCCGAGCCGATGACGCTGTGCTTGCAATCCTGTGCCGAAGTGCTGACATTCGGCAGCGGGTGCGGGACATCTTATCTTGCCTTCAGCCATTGGATGACGCAACGCGCGCCGATGCCGTGGCACGCCTGTTGATTCTGGCTGGTGTGCGTAAGGTGGTATCGGAGGTCATGGACGAGGTCGCTGCGATGGGCATTCAGATTGATATCGACGACAATCCGTTTCTCAGGGATATCTTCACCCAAGGAGAAGCCAAAGGCCGCGAAGAAGGCCGCGAAGAAGGCCGCGAGGAAGGTCTGGTGAAGGGGCGCGCCGACGCGTTGCTTAGGCTTTTGGAACGGCGGTTTGGGGTGCCCGTGCCGTCGGTGCGGCACGCACAAATCATGGTGGCCCGCCCGGAAGAGCTGGACGTGTGGCTTCTTGCGGTCATCGACGCTGAGAGTCTGGATGCGGTGTTCGAAACCATGGTCCATTGAGCATGGCCGTATCGCCGGCGTGTTCGCAGGCCGGCCATCGCCTCAGCCCGTCTTCAAGTTCACCCAGATCGTTTTGGTTTGGGTGTATTGCTCCATCGCCTCCGTACCGTTGTCGCGGGCGAGCGAGCCCGATCGCTTGTAGCCACCGAACGGGGTCTTGACGTCGCCTTCGCTGAAGACGTTCACCGACACCGTACCTGAGGGCAGGCGGTGCGCCACGTCGAAGGCGCGATCGATATCTTTGGTGAACACGGTGGCGTGCAGGCCATAATCCGTATCGCGGGCGACCGCCACGGCCTGCTCGACTCCGTCCACCGGGATGACACCCAGCACAGGGCCGAAAATCTCTTCGCGTGCAATGATCATGTCCGGGGTCACGCCATCGAACACAGTGGGATCGATGAAACAGCCGGCGAGCCCGGCGGTTGGCCCGCCGCCGGCCAAAACCCGGGCGCCTTCGCGCCGGCCCTGATCGATGTAGCCGAGCACCCGGGTCCGGTGCTCGCGGGTGACCATGGAGCCGATGTCGGTTTCCGGGTCCAGTGGGTCGCCCAGCCGCAGGCTGCGGGTTTTGGCCAGCACGCGCTCCAGGAAGGTATCCTTGACACGCACATCGACGATTTGGCGCATGTTGGCCGAGCAATTCTGCCCGCCGTTCCAGAACGCGGCATTGACGGCGTTGCCGACCAGGTCGTCGGAAATCGCGGCGTCCTCCAGCACGAGAAGCGGGCTTTTACCACCCATCTCCAACCCGACCGGCTTTAGATTGCTTTCACTGGCATAGCGCAGGAACAGGGCGCCGACTTCGGTGGAGCCGGTGAACGACACCACATCGATGTCGCGGTGCCGACCGATCGCTTGGCCGGTGGTTTCGCCGTCGCCGGGAACCACGTTGAGTACGCCGTCGGGCAGTCCGACTTCGCTGGCCAATTCGGCCAGACGCAGCGCCGTGAGCGGCGTCTGTTCGGCTGGCTTCAGCACACAGGAGCAGCCGGCCGCCAGGGCCGGCGCCAGCTTCCAGGCCGCCATCAGCAACGGGAAATTCCAAGGCAGCACCAAGCCGACCACGCCCACCGGCTCCTTGACGACCATGGCCAGGGTATCCGGTGCCGTGGGGGCTATCTTGCCGAAGGTCTTGTCGATCAATTCTGCGTACCATTGGAAGAACGTCGGCACTTCGGTGCCGATTTCATGCAGGCAGTCCTTGATCGTCTTGCCGCTGTCCAGGCTTTCCATGACCGCCAGCTCTTCGGCATGGTCGCGCACCGACTGGGCGAGACGCAGCAGCACGGCTTTGCGGGCTTCCGGAGCAGTGCGCGACCAGGCTCCGCCGTTGAAAGCACGCCGGGCCGCAGCCACGGCCATGTCCACATCCTGGCCATCGCATTCGGCAACCACGGCCAGCACGGCGCCGGTGGCCGGGTTGACGGTTTCGAACGCCCGGCCGCTGACCGCCGACCATGCTTTGCCGCCGATGAAGGCTTGGGTGGGTAGGCGCAGGTCTCGAGCGATGTCGTGGTAATGGCCGGGCTGTGTCAGGGGGGTCATGGATGGGAGTCTCCCGTGGTGGGATCGAAGGGCGACGCGATCCGATCTCTGGGGCGGGGCAGGGGGATGCCGGTACGATCGGCCAGGGCCCGAAGATCGGAGAGAATCGGCGCCGCAAGGTCCAGGCCGTCGGCTTCCGCCACATTCCTGCGCGCTAGGGCGGCTTCCCCGGGCAGGCGGACGGGCGCACCGGCCCGTCTGGCGCCGGCGCCGTGGCAAAGCGCGGCCAAATGGCCGAACTGCCTGAGAAAGGCCTCCTGACCGGCGAAGCCGGCCGGCCGCAGGGCCAGCACCAGCACGGCCGCGCCCCAGCCCGTCGGTTCGTCGGCCCGGCCGTAGCCGCTCAAGCCTTGAGTCAATGCCTCCACCAGCAGCGATAATCCGAAGCCCTTGTGGCCGTGATCCAAGCCGCCAAGCGGCAGGATGGAGCCTCCCGCGCCGAGCACCGCGGGGTCGTCGGTGATTGCGCCGTCGGCCGCCATCACCCAGGGACCGGGGAGCCGGCGGCCGTCCCGGCGCGCTTTGCCGCAGCGGCCGGCCGTCGTGATCGAGGTACTGATATCGATCAGCACCGGATCGGGCGTATTCGGGATGCCGGCGGCGACCGGGTTCGGCGTCATCACCGGTTGCAAGCCGCCGAACGGGGCGACGTGGGCGTCGCTGGGGTCGGAGGAGAACACCAGCACGAGCGTGCCCCGCCGCGCCGGTGCCTCCAGAAATGAGGCCAGGCAGCCGATATGGTGGCTGCGCCGGATCGCCACCGCCGCCAATCCCAGGGCCGAGGCGCGCCGTTCCGCCTCGTCGATGGCCCGGCGCACCACCCAGAGGCCGGGCAGCCGCCCGGCATCCCAAGTGACGGCCGCTGTTTGGTCGACGAGCACGGCCGGGGCCCCATCATTGGCCATCTCTCCGGCCGCCAACTCCTCGGCATAATCGGCAAGCAAGGCCAGGCCATGGGTGTTGTGGCCATACAGATCGGCCAGCACCAGACCGTCGGCGACCTCTTCGGCCATGCCCGGCGTGAGGCCGGCGTGGCGCAAAACGGCGCTGGCAAAGTGGCGCAAGGCACTGGGATCGTAACGGTCGGCGGGTTCGGTCATGGGCGACATGGCCTTCGAAAGCGCGGTGGTGCTGCGAGCGTCAGCGTCGGCGGACGGAGATATGCCAGGGGATGAGCAGGCGTTCGGCCAGCGTCACCAGACCGAACAACGTGAGCCCGAGCAAGGTCAGCAGGAAGATGCCGGCAAAGGCCAGATCGGGCCGCATATTGCCGGTGACGATCTGGATGTAGAACCCGAGACCCTGGTCGCTGCCGATGAACTCGGCAATAGTAGCACCCACCGTGGCGTTGATCGCGGCATATTTGAAGCCGACGAAACATTGCGGCAGAGCCGCCGGCAAACGCACTTTAAGGAACGTCCGCCAGGCGTTGGCGCCGGTGGACCGGCAGAAACGTGTCAATTCCTCGGACAACGACCCGAATGCCAGAATGGCGTTGAGCACGATCGGAAAAAAGCAGACCAGGATGACGATGATCACCTTGGGCAACAGGCCAAAACCCAGCCAGGAGATGAACAGCGGCGCAAAGGCGATCTTCGGTACCATCTCGATGCTGACAAACAACGGGTACACCGTGCGCCGCAGGATCGAGGAAAAGGCGATGGCGAGGCCAAACGGGACGCCGATGATCACCGAGATGCCGTAGCCGAGAACCGTTTCCAACCCAGTGATGTATGTGTAGTACAGCAACCGGTCGATGTCGGCCCAGCCCTTTTCGACGATGGTGGACGGCTTGGGCAGGATGTAGCGCGGCACCTCGAACAGATCGACGCCGATCTCCCAGAACACGAACAGGCTGACGAAGAACAGGACGAACAGCCACGACTTGCCCACCCAGCGTGCCGCGATGCCGGCGATGCGGTTCAGCCCGCGCGGGGCCTCACCCTCAGAGGACGCCGTAGGCATGGAAAATCTCCTGTATCTCGGCGACCTGATCGCCGAAGGCGCGACTGCGCTTGACGGCACGGTCGCGCGGCCAGGGCAGATCGATGTCGATAACGCGTTCGATGCGCCCGGGGCGTGGCGTGATCACGCACACCGTGGTGGATAGCTGTACCGCCTCCTCGATGCTGTGGGTCACGAACACGACCGTCGGCCGGCTGGTCAGCCACAGGGCCTGCAGGTCGCCACGGATCAGTTCGCGCGTCATGGCGTCCAGTTTGCCCAGCGGCTCATCCAGGAGCGCCGTCTGCGGTTCATGCACGAGTGCTTGGCAAAATGCGGCACGCTGCTGCATGCCGCCGGACAGTTCGTATGGCCGGCGGTGTTCGAAGCCGGTGAGATGAGTCTTGCGAATCAGGTCGTCGATACGGTCGGCATAGGCGCGCGGGTCGAGACCGCGCAGTTCCAGATTGAGTTCGATGTTGCCGCGGACGGTCCGCCACGGCACCAGGGTATTGTCCTGGAACATGATGCCGATATCGGTGCGAGGCCCTGTGACCGGTTCGTCGTTGACCGTGATTTCGCCGGCGCTCGGTGGCTCCAGGCCGGCAATCATCAGCATCAGGGTGGATTTGCCGCAGCCGGACGGGCCGACCAGCGACACGAAGCCGCCAGCCGGCACGGTCAGGTCGGCGGGACCGACTGCGTGTACGGCACTCGGTCCCGTGCCGAAAGTCTTGGCAACGGCGCGCAAAGACAGGCGGGCGCCCATCGGCAGAGTCTTTCCGAAGTGACAATCGACGAAAGGCGCCCGACGACGTGGCTGTCATCGGGCGCCGACCGGATCAGAGGAAGTCGTTGGTGTAGAAATCCTCAGCGGCCATGTCAGTCTCGAGGTCGTTGTACTGTTCCATCAGGGTGAGCATGTCGGCCCAATCGGACGCCACGTGCAGGCCCAGTTGCTTCTCCGCGTTCGCCTTGGAGTAAAGCACGCCCAGGGTGACGTCGAGCACGGCGCGCGCCTGTGCTTTGCCCTCGTCGCTGGCCATGCTGCCGCCGACGATGTCGGCCATGGCGTCGACCGCTTCGTCCGGATCCGCTTCGGCGGCGGCGTAGGCTTCCATCGTGGCCTGCACGAAGCGGCGCACCAGGTCCGGGTTCTCCGCCACCGTGTCGGTGCGTGCGGAGATACAGTAACCCACCTGATTCACGCCATAGTCGCTGTAGGGGAAGGTGACCGGGTCGTCACCGCCGTTGGCGCGAATCTCCGCCGGCTTGTCGTCAAGGCCCCCCAGGATGCCGATGGCACCGCCGGCACCTTGAAGGTAGCTCGGCACCAGCGCGCCGTCCGGTACATTGGTCAGATTGATGTCGGTCTCGGACAGGCCGGCGTTCTCCAGCACCATGGGAAAGAAGATGTTGACCCCGGCATTGGCCGTCGTCAGCAGCTTTTTGCCCGCGAGGTCGCCGATTTCAGTGACGCCGGAATCCGGCCGGACGATGATGGCTTCGGTGCCGGCCGCATCGATGACGGCAACCGAGATCAATGGTGCCCCCTGGGCGGCCAGGGTGACCATGGCCGAGCAGGAGCCGTAGGCGAACAGGCTGTCACCGTTGGCGACAAGCCGATGCGCCGAGGACGAGCCATTGCCGGAACGAATCTCCAGATCGATCCCATGTTGGTCATAAATGTCCTCGTCCACGCCCAGGGCAAAGCCGGCGTGGGAGCCGTAATACATCCAATTGAGGCGCAGGCGCACATCATCTTCCGCCACAGCCGGTGTTGCCGCAACCACACTGGCCAACGCCGTCGCACCGATCAGAGCCGTCATCATCCTGGTCATCACATTTCCCCCTCGTGGTGATTGGTTTGATTGGGAACACAAAACCCACGGCTGCCCGAACCGATTGCCTTTCAGCCGCGTACGGGAAGACAGTCAGGTCCGAGCGGTGCGAAGGTCTTGTACGCGAGCACGAATTCCTGGTGCCCAAGCGCCTCGGATTTGGTTGGCAAGCCGGCGGCGGTCCGCGCGATCGAAGCAAGGATGGCTCGGCCGACGGTGTCGATGTCACTGTGGCCATTCAGGATGCCGCCGGCGTCGATGTCCATGTCCTCCGCCAGCCGCATGTACGTCTCGGTGTTCGAGGCGATCTTGATCACCGGTGCCACCGCCTGGCCGACCACGGAGCCGCGACCGGTGGAGAACAGCACCAGATGGGCGCCGCACGCGACCATCTCGGTCACCGTCTGCGTGTCGTTGATGTTGGGAATGCCATAGCGGACCGGCCCGTCGCTCACCTCCGACATGAGGTACAGGCCGGGGGCCGGCGGCTGGACACCGGGCTTCAGCAGGCCGGTGATCGGCTTGCTGCCGCTCTTGGCGTATGCGCCGATGGACTTTTCCTCGATGGTGGAAAGCCCGCCGGCAATGTTGCCGCCGCCGAAGCTGCCGTGGCCCAAAGCACGGTAGTATGCGTCCGCCTTGCGGACACTGTCGGTGATGGCCCGACCGAGTGCCGGGGTCATGGCGCGGCCGGCCATGTGGTCCTCGCACCCCAAGAGTTCGCAGGTTTCTTCGAACAAAGCCGTCCCGCCAGCCTCGATCACGAGGTCGACGGCCCGGCCGATGGCTGGGTTGGCGCTCACACCGCTGAAACCATCTGAACCGCCGCATTCGGTGGCAACCACCAGGTCGGCCAGCGCCACCGGTTCGGTCGGTGCGACGGCCAGGGCCTGGTGTTGGGCGGCCACCCAACGCCGACCGGCCTCGATGGTGGCGCGCGTGCCGCCGGCCTGTTGGATCACCAAAAGGTCGACCGGGCGGCCCGAGGCGGCGATCAGGTCGCGCAGGGCGGAGCGGCGGAATTCCTCGCAGCCCAGCGACACCAAGAGGACGGCACCGACGTTGGGGTGCGTACAGAAGCGCGCCATCATGCGAAAGGCGTATTCGCTGGGGTAGCAGCCGGGGAACCCGATCAGGTGGACGCCGTCGTCCTGCAGCGGCTGGACGATGCGGGTCGCGACGTGGTGGGCGCATTCCACCAGATAGGCCACGGCCACATAGTTGCGAATGCCGAGGCGTCCATCGGCGCGCCGCCAGCCGCGCATGGCCGGAATCGGCGCCGCTTCCGTCAGCGGGCTGGGCACGACGGCGTGGGCGGGCGACAGGTCATTCATGGTGATCCTCGTCATTGTCGAGGTAGCGGCTGGCAACATTGTGCAAATGGACGTGGGCACCGTCCGGAATCGCCGTCCGTGTCTTCCCCACGGGCACACCGAATTTGCGGATCAAGGCGCCCACCGGCAGATCGGCCAGGGCCACCTTGTGGCCCTGGCCGATGGTGTCACGCGCCGTGGTCAACACGCCCGTGCCGGCCACGACCGGGTCGCCGGCACGGATCGTCTTGGTTGCCACGGCCACATTGTCGCCATCGGCCAGGCGGATGGCGTTGATGCCGCTGCTGGCTTCCCCGTTACCGGGGGACGCTGCCGCCTGCGCCGGGGTGGCGGGCGGCACGCCAACCGGGGGGGCGAACCGAATGGGTGTGGCTGCTTCGGTCGCGCGATCCGTCCCGATCACGCCGGGGACACCGGTGGCCAGCATCATCTCGCGGGCCCGATCCCGATACAGCGGGCGAACGTCGCGCGTCGGCGGCCGGCAGCGGCTCGACGGCAGGCCGACCAGTTCCATGCACAGCTTGTCCAGGTAGCCGTCGCCACTGGTGAAGTCGCGTTCGATCTCCACCCAGAGCTTGTAGAACGGCATGGCCTCTTCGGTCATCATGCGCTGCACTTCGCGGTACCGGCCATGCTCCAAGTCCGCCAGCAGCTTGACGCCCCATTCTGGCCAGTAGTTGCACAAGTGAACCTCGAAGGCGCGCGCGCCCATCATGTGGCTCATCGTGAAGTACAGATTGTTGTCGATGATGGTGAAGCGGTCGCGGAAGTGGGTCACCACGTCTTCGAATTCCATGGCGTCGGTGCGGGGCGTTGCCCACTTCAGGCCGACGACGTTGGGCACCTGGGCCAGGCGTTCGACCAGGGCGAACGAGACGTGTGTACTGGTCCAGAAGGTATTGTAGACGATCAGGCCGACCGTCGGGGCCGCGCGGGCGCCGGCGAGGATGAACTCGTGGAAGTCCTCTTCGGTGTGTGGGAAATAGAACGGGCACGACACCTGTAGGAAGGCGACGCCGAGATCGGCCGCAGCGCGGGCCAAGGCGACGAGTTCGCGTGTGTTGGTTGTCTGGCCGCCCATGGCCACTGGCACCCGGCCGGCCGCCGCGTCCACAACCACGCGGGCCACGCGCACCCGTTCCTCGAAAGACATGGTGGAGAAATCACCCGCCGCGCCGCCCGCCAGAAACGTGGCGTTGTCGGCGGTCAGGCCACGGTCCATCAGAAACTGCACATGGCGGCGGATGGCGTCCTCATCGACCTCCAGGTCCGGGTCGCGGAA
The DNA here is from genome assembly GCA_028281465.1 of Azospirillaceae bacterium. Lineage (GTDB taxonomy): Bacteria > Pseudomonadota > Alphaproteobacteria > Azospirillales > Azospirillaceae > JANQJV01. Next base: position 23,979 of record JANQJV010000392.1, read on the forward strand.
CAGGGTCGGGATGGTGACGTAACAGCCCTGCAACCGTCGCTTCAGCTGGTCCATGTTCACCGGTCGTCTCCCGTGCACGACCGGATCAGGTTGCCGGTCTGCGTCTTGGCGCCCGTCGCCCAGTCCGGCGCCAGCCGCTTGCGTTTGTAACAGTCCCACTGTGCGCGTTCGGCCTCGTATGCGCTTGACTTCGTGCGACCGTAGTTTGACGATATGCGTCAAAGATCCAGGCTGTATCGGACGTACGATGGTTCTCGGATGGGGGTCTTGCCCCTGCTGTCAGTCGCATCTGACCCCTGACTGGGTATGCCCGTGACCACCGCACACCGCCGGCGCACTCACGGCCATAGCGAATACGGAAGGGCTGCGGATATGTGGGACGGCTCGACTCCCGATGGGCCTGACGACTCGAGTGTGCCGCGGTTTGCCCACATCCTTTTGCCTGAGTTTCCGCTGTACGCTTTGATTCTCGCGACGGAGGTGCTGCGATCGGCGAATCAGAACACCGGCCGTCGGCTGTTTGAGACGGTTCTCGTTTCGGAATCCGGTCAGCCGGTGCGCGCGACCAATGGTTGGTGGACACCGGTGGATTGCGGCCTCGACACCATGCCAGATGCGGACGTGGTGATCGTGTTTGGCGGCAACCTGCCGACCCAGCGGGTGCCAGCCCTCTTGCTCAACCGGCTACGTCGCAGTGCGCGCCATGGCTGCATCATCGGCGCCGTGGACACCGGGCCGTTCGTGCTGGCGGCGGCGGGGTTGCTGGACGGTCGGCGCGCGACGGTGCACTGGGAGTCGCTGCCGGCGTTTCGCGAGCGCTATCCCGACTTGGAGATTGCCGACCGGTTGTTCGTCGACGACGGGACACGTCTGACCTGTGCTGGCGGGGTCGCCACCCTGGACATGATGCTGGCGCTGATCCGGCGTTTCCGTGGCCCGGCCCTGGCGGCGGAAATGGCCAATGCCTTCATCCATAGGCCACGCGACGCCGGTATGACCCAACGGCCGGCCGAAGAGGCGGCCAGCCTTGGCAACGCCAAGGCCATGCAAATGGTTCGGTTGATGGAAGACAACCTGGAGATGCCGCTAACCATCGGCGAGCTTGCGGCGGCTCTCGGTGTTTCCACCCGGACGCTGGAGCGTCTGGCGCGTCGTAGCTTTGGTGAGAGTCCACAACGGGTCTACCTTAACCTACGCCTGCAGGCGGCCCGCAACTTGTTGTTCTACGATGATCTTTCGGTGCGGGACGTCGGCCTGGCGAGCGGCTTCGGTGATGGTGCGGTGTTTTGCCGCGCTTTCCACCGCGTGTTCGGACAAAGCCCGAGCACCTTTCGCAGCAGCCTGCGCCGGGCCCAAAACGAAACCGTTCGCCCGGAATTGCGGCGACTGACGCCGGATGTGCCCGCTCGCGCCGACCAAGGCGTCGGCTGAGCCAGAGCCGGGCGCGCCGAGGCCCGCCCGGATGTGCGGGCGTCAGGTCTCGATTGCGAGTTCGTTGCCAAAGAAGAAATAGGCCGGGTGCATGCGGAAGTTCTGCACCGACCGGTGCATCGGCGTCATGATGGCGCGCCAGCACGGCTGGGCGATCGGGCCGTCTTGCTGCATGATGGTCTGGATTTTTGCCATCACTTTGCGCCGTTCCTCGACGTCGAGCGTGCCTTCGGCCTGGGTCAGCAGCGCGTCGAACGCGGGATTGGCGTATTCCGGTGCGTTCCATGGCACGCCGGTGCGGAAGCCCAGGGAGAGGACCGTGAAGCCGAGCGGCCGGTGCGCCCATTCCACAAAGCCGAGCGGCACCTTGTCCCACAGGTCCCAGAACTGTGATGACGGCACGACGTTGAGCTTCACGCGGATGCCAGCTTCGGCGTACTGCTCCTTCATGACCTGCATGCCGGCTGGCTCCCAGGCCGGGTCGGGTTTGCCGAACATTTCCACGTCGATGCCATCCGGATAGCCGGCCTCAGCCAGCAACTGCCGGGCCCGGGTCGGGTCACGCTCCATTTTGGGCAACGGCGCATATTCCGGGTGGATCGGGCAGACGAAATGATGCTCGGCGGGCAGGCCCAAATCCTGCAGGGCCACGCGCAGCACCTGTTCCGGGTCGATGCCGTAACGCATGGCCAGGCGCACCCGCGGATCGTCGAACGGTTTTTCCTTCACCTTCATTTGCACGACGCAGGTCGACGCCGTGACGGCTTCGTAGATCTGAACATGGTCGAAGCGGTCCACCACCGGGCGCAGGTTGCCGTCGAGCTGATACAGGCCATGCACCTGCTGTGCGGCAATGGCCGAGACCAGGGCGTTCGGGTCGTCGCCCAGATCGACGAACCATAGTTCGTCCACATGCGGGCCATCACCGTAGTAGGCGTCGCCGCGCGCGCGCAACACCGACCGGATGCCGACCTCATGCTCGGCCAGTTCGAAGGCGCCGGTGCCGTTGGAGCCGGCGCCGAATTGGCCGTTTTCCTCGGGGTCGAGCATGGCGTTGCAATAGAAGAACAGGTCCTCCGGGATCGCGATGGTCGGATTCTTAAGGTTCAGGCGCACCGTGAGGTCGTCCACCGTCTCGATGGCATTGGCATCCCAGATCGCCACCCGCGTCTTCGGCGTGCCGTCGTCGTTGCTCTCGCCGGTCTTGACGTCGGACAACAGATAGCTCTTCATCAGACCGATGGAGGACGAGCCGGTGGCCGGGTCAAGGATGTGGCGTAGGTTCCACACCACGTCGTCGGCCAGGAACGGCCGGCCGCTGTGCCATTTGGCCTCGGGGCGCAGATGGATGGTCCAGGTGCGCAAGTCCGGCGAGGCTTCCCAGCGCGCCGCCAGATGCGGGCGGGTCAGGTTGTCCTGCCCGGTGCGCGTGAGCGTCTCCACCACCTGCATGGTGATGTTGGCGCCCTGCACCCAGTTGAGCGCATGGGGCCGGGTGATCTCTTGGACGCGCATGCCGAGCTTGATCGTGCCGCCGCGCGGCAGGGTTTGCGCACGCGCCGGCGCAACGAAGCTCCCTCCCGTGACCTTGGCGGCGAAGGCTGTGGCGGCCGAAGCGGAGAGGCCGAGTAATGTCGCGCTGCGAAGAAAATGCCGGCGGCCGATTTTGCGGTCGCACAAGTCCTGCTTCAGTTGCGGAATGAGTGGATGATCCGTTTCACTTGCCATCGGCTCGTCCTCTTGGTCGTTAATGGTAACGAACATCGTAAGACGATCGACACACGATCGCAAAGTGCTTTTGTTCATTATCCATGGGGTTTGGCGGTCGAATAATCTGTTGAGATAAAAGAGATTTTTCTGCGCCCCGGAATCGTCTGGAGTCTTGGCGGCGGATTGGCCGGGTGCCGGCAAGATCACGGGAGGTGCGTGTCGGAGCGCCGACGCCAACGTCGGTCCGGCCTCTCATAGCAATGGCAGTGGCAGTGAGAATCCGTGCGCAATCGAGAACTCGTTCACAGCACTTCAGAGCAAGATGGTGGAAACCCACCGGGCCCACCGCTTGAGGATTGTGCCGCGATCGAACTGACGAAATTCATACCCATGGCCCGCATTGACGACCCGTTCGGTTTCGGCGCTGAACGAGGAGCGCCGGCATCCCTGCCGGCTGGACCGCCGCCATCTTGGCGGCCGGC
>JANQJV010000394.1 GCA_028281465.1 Azospirillaceae bacterium
GGATGAAACAGTCCAGTTTTCCGAGCGCATATATAGCAGCGAAGTTTGCTTTTGCTACTATATTTGGACACGCCAAGCTTAGTTTCTTGTTAGGAACAAGTGTCGTTTGATCGATCATTGAACCCCTCCAACACGCCGCTGCGAGAGCGCGGTGAGCCCTGGCACGGTGCCCATCCCAGCATGGTGCCGCGGTTCCCGACATCGCGCTTTTGCGCCCGTGGTATCCGGATCGCCGGACGTTGTCATTGGCTGGTCTTGTGCATCCGGTTTGCCGGGCGATAGACTCCAACCGGACGTCGGGACGGCCAGGGGCATCCATGGAATCGACAAAGGCAATACTGCCGATCATCGCCGCTGCGGTGGCCGTCGGAGCCTTGACTCCGGCAGCCGCCCATCCCCATGCGTGGATTGATATCCGGGTTGCGGTGGTTTTCGATGCGGCCGGACAGGTCACGGCCCTCCGCCAGGCTTGGCGGTTCGATGACCTGTACTCGAGCTTTGCCACCGAAGGGTTCGACCAGGATGGGGATGGCGTGCCCGATCCGGCGAACCTGGACGCGCTGGTCGACACTCTCCTCTACAACCTGGAAGGGTACGACTACTATACCGTCGTCGAGGCGGACGGCGATGCGGTCTCCGTGGAGACGGCCCGCGAGGTGTCCAGCGGCATGGTCGGCCCGCGGCTGGAAATGCGTTTCACGCTGCCGCTCGCCGCGCCGGTTCCGGTTGACCAGGCCCCGCTGCACTACGCCGTTTACGACCCGACCTTTTATGTCGAGGTGCTGCACGACGACGGTCATGCTCCCGTCACCTTGGCCAGCGCTCCCGCTGGCTGCCGAACCCACATCCAAGACCCGGCGCCCAGTCTTGAGACCGTTTCGCTGGCTCAGGCGCTGGATATCGACGAGACGCTGGACACCGAAATCGGCCAGTACTTCGCCGAATGGGTCACGGTGCGCTGTCGCGAAAGCCGTTCCCGAGCAGATTGAGCCGGTCTGCTCGGGTCTTGGTTTATGCGGCCAGCAATTCGGTCACTCGCCGGCCGCACAGCATGTCCGCAGCCCCGTCGGTCAACAGATAGGTGCGTCCGGCACACATCGCCGTGCCGTTGTCCGAATCCATCAGGATCATGTGAACGAACATCACCATGTTCGGCACCAGTACGAACGGGTTGTCGGCATAGAACATGGGCGTGTCCATCCAGCTTGGCGCAAAGCGTGCGCCAAGCGAGTAGCCGCAGGCATTCAGACGGTGTCGTCCAAGTCCGGCGGCGTCGAACACCCGGGCATGGGCGGCGAACACGTCGCCGGCGGTGCGTCCTGGCCGCAGTTCGGAAGCACACGCTTCCAAGGCCTCCAGCACCACCGCCTGATACCCGCGATGCCGTTCGGTGGCCTGCCCGACGCAAACCGTATGCATGGCGGCGGCATGGTAGCGGCGGTACGCGCCGGCGAACTCGAGCGTGATCTGGTCCGGGTTGTCGAGCACCCGGCGACCGGACTTGTGCCGGCACAGCAGGGCATCCCGGCCCGAACCGAGAATGAACTCGTTACCGGGATAATCGCCGCCACCGCGGAAGACCGCGTCGTGCTGGCGCGCCAGAATGGCACCCTCATCGGCACCGGGGCGGATCTCATCGAGCGCCGCGTCATGGGCGGCGTCGCACAACGCGGCGGCGCGGCGCACGTAGGCCAGTTCGTCCGCCGACTTCACCGCGCGCAGAGGCGGCACCAGCAGAGACGCATCGACCAGGTCGGCCACGCCCGCGAAGGCCTGTTCCAAACGACGCCCGTTGGCTGCGGTCAGGCCGTAGCTGTCGAATTCGACACCGATGCGGCGGCCGGCCAGCCCCAGGTCCTGTGCCAGCCGCGCCAGATCTGCCGCCGGGTTTGCCTCCGGTCCGTCCACCCAGACTCTGATGTCGGGAATGGTCGAGGTGTGCTGCGCCTGGCGCAGATCGGCCGACCGGGTCAGCAGGACGTCGGGCTGCCCCGGCCGGACCACCAGGCTCTGGAAGAAGCAGAAGCCGAAGCTGTCGAAGCCGGTGAGCCAGTAGTGGCTTTCCTGCGCGAACACCAGCAGGCCGTCCAATCCGGCAGCGGCCATGGCGTCTTCGACCAGACGGCGTCGGCGGGCGAATTCTTCGACAGTGAAATGCGGCATGGCGGACAGCCCTCGGGTTCATGACGATGCCGTGATACCATGAATGCGAGGGAACGTCCGCACGGAGACCCGCCCATCATGCCGGATCTGGTGCACACCACCATGACCGTCGACGCCATCCTGACCTGGGACGACGGAACGGACACCCGGTATGAGCTGGTGGACGGCATTCCGCGCGCCATGGCGTCGCCGAATGAAACGCATAGCGTGATCGTCGCCGGCCTGGTGCGCCTGATCGGCAACCATCTCGAGGGCAGGCCGCCCTGCCGGGTCGGCACGGACGCGGGCATCCGCTTGCCGCACCGCCTTGACCGGTTCTATCAAGCCGATCTGGCTGTGACCTGCGCACCGATACAGCCGGATCGCCCGTCTTTCGAGACTCCTGTCCTGATCGTCGAAGTGCTGTCGCCGTCAACCGCGGCGTGGGATCGCGACGTCAAACTCCCCGACTATCGAGAGATCCGGTCCGTCCAAGAGGGTCTACTCATATCGACCACCACTCGGCGCGCCGAACTATGGCGCCGCGTGGTGGACGGCTGGCATGGATCCGACGTTATTGGGCAAGGGACCGTGCATCTGACCAGCCTCGATCTTGCCCTGCGGCTATCCGAGATTTACCGGGACGTGTTGCTACCCGGTGACTGAAGTCACGGGTGAGCTGAGCGCGAGGTAACGCCTGTCTGTCGTGGTGGTCGCTGCGGTTCCGGACACGGACTGCTATCCCAGGTCGTCACAGGCAAGCGGGTCGAGGCTCAGACGCGGGTGGACGCCGCCTGCGGCAGGCACCGCCGGGCACGCGCCTCGGTCACGCGGGCTGTCCGTCGTGTCGGGCTTCGAGGAATCGGGCCATGGCCTGCAGGGTCGCCTCACTGACATGGTGTTCCACGCCCTCCGCATCCGCTTCCGCAGTCTCCGCGTCGACACCGAGCGCGATCAGGAACCGTTTGACCAATTGATGACGCGTGCGCGAGCGTTCCGCCAACGCGGCTCCAGCCGGCGTCAAGAAAATCGATCGGTACTTCTGTGTCGTCACCCAGCCTTCCCGGGCCAGACGCGCGATCGCCTTGGTGACGGTGGCCTGGGTGACGCCGAGCCGCTCGGCCAGATCGACGGCACGCGCCTCGCCCGTGACCGCGATCAACTCGGCGATCAACTCGCAATAATCTTCGGCCACTTCCTGCCGGTGCGCTTCGCGCACGCGCTCGAAGTTGCCGGCCCGCTGGCGAACGTCGCAGTGCTCGGTGTCTTCGGTCAGCCTTGCCTCCCCAACCCCGGTCGCCATCCTCGCAATCCACGTGCCACAGCCAACACCGTCGCCCCGGTCGGCCCGAGGGCCGACGGACGGCATCTTTATAAGGGTCCCGCGGTCTCTGTCACGCACCGGCTACGGACTCACCGGGATTTTGGCGGCCGCCTGCGGCTGATGGAAGAACGGGCGCGCTCGCCGGACCGAGGTGGGCGGCAGGAACAGCAGGTTCGATCGCCAAGAGAGGTGAGGACGCCGGTGTCCGGCTGCAACCTTCGGCCAAGCAAGGGCTTCCGATCCAACCGCCAGGCCGAAGGCAAGGTCCGCGCGGTGCCGCGCAGGGATTCGCAGGGCTGGGCTGGCGACCAGTGGTCGGGCCGGTTATGCTGACGGGAAAAGGGCCGACTGAGCGGAGATGTCGCATGGCTGAAACGGCATCGCGGGTGCCCGTCACGACCGCCGAGTTCGTGGCCTGGGAGAGCCGGCAAGAGGCACGCTACGAGTACCTTGGTGGCATCGTGCGCATGATGGTGGGCGGCACACTCGGACATCATGGTATCGGGGGCAATCTCTTTGCCTTCCTGCATGGCCGCGTTCGGGCTCAGGGCTGCCGCATTTTTCAGGAAGCGGTCAAACTCACGTGTCCGTCCGGAGACGTGACCTATCCCGACGTCATGGTGGTGTGTGGACCCGTGCGGCCGACGGATCTGGCCGCAACGAATCCGGTGCTCATCGCCGAAGTGTTGTCCCCGAGCACGGAGCCCCGCGACCGGGGCGAGAAATGGCAGGCTTACCAGTCCATCGACGCGTTGCGGCATTATCTGCTGATCCACCAGACGCATTGGTGCGTCGAGCTGTTCACCCGGTGCGGTGCGGGCTGGGAGACAACCAGCCTCACCGGCCAGGACGCCGCCGTGCCGCTCAGCGCCCTCGATATCACCGTGCCCCTGGCCGCGCTCTACGAGGACACCGGGCTGCCGGTCCATCCTCAACCGATCCGCGGCGTGGTGGGGTAGGGGAGCCACGGCGGTTTCGGACCAACCCGCGCTCAGCGCGGCCGGAAACGCAAACGGATGACCAATTTGCGTTTCTCCTCCCGGGCAATCGATTTCATAGCGTTGATCGCCAACTCAGCCTCCTCGATCAGCGAGAGCACCTCGGCCCGTGCAAACCGAGCTGAGGGGTCGTAGTCAGCCTTGTTCCGTTCATCCATGGCTCTGACAAACAAATCGGAAAACTGCACGATTGCCGGTGAGCCGGCCACGGTTCGGATCGTCGCGAGGAATCTCTTCGCCTGTCCATGATCCAGGCTCCGATACGCGAGCACCCATTCTTCAGTCTTACGCCACACGCCTGATCCAACCAGGATGTCTGCGCAAATCTCCGCCAGGAAGTGAAACATCGCATAGTAGATTGTGCTGACCGCGCGCCTGAGGTCCGTCTGCCGTGGACGCCGCGGGCTTGCTTTAACCAGGAGTCGCGCGGTCAGGAGCAGGTTTCGATACACGGGCGGCCCGCCGTTTCATGCGCGCGGTCAGGATCTCCTGACGTTCGTCGAAGTGATGCCGCACATGGGGAAAGCGGAATTCGCCCAGCTCCATGAGGGCGTCGCGCAGTTCCGTCAGCATGCCAAACCGGGCCCCTGTGTCGAGCGGATCCGGATCGTAGATGTGATCGACATCGATATAGATGACCGGGTCCCCATCGAAGTCGACATCGGCGCGGATGTCGATGCGTGCGAGCTGTGCCTCGCCCCACCAAGTGTTCAATGTGCGGCGGATCAACGCATCCGCGTCCGGTGCGACCGACTCCAGTCGCATAGAACCGCTCATGGCTCAAACCCGTGGGTGTCTGGTCATGACCGACACTATGGGCCATTCGGCGACACATGCAAATCATCCTACCGCGAGAGAAGGGAGCGGGCCAAAGCCCGCTCCGCATTTTGTGCACAAGGGGCGCCCTGTGCTTGTTAACCGGTGGACCATCCGGTTCCAGCGGCAACTGACAATCCCACGTCTTCGATCCAACCAGATTGTCAGGGCAAGAATATGAGTGGGATTGTCAAGGTGCAAGATCTTTTTTGCGAACAGCCGTCTTGGCTATCGCTCCGGATGGGAAGGGGGCGGACCGGAGCCCGCCCCGCATTTTGTGCACAAGGATGACCATCCCGTGCTTGTTAACGGATGGACCCCGATCTCCCATCGGCTGCAATGCATGGTTCATCCACGCCGAAGTAGGCAACGGGGCGCCACGATCTGTCAAGAGAGTCTGTGCGTGCCGGCCTCACAGTGTGTAATCTGTTCGCGCAAACTGGCTGATCCAATGTGAATGGGCGTAATTTCAGAGGTGACGATGGCGCTGCGTCTGGGTTTGGATCTTGGGACTAATTCGCTTGGCTGGTGTTTGGTCGAGCTTGATCATCATGGTATGCCGATACAACTCAAGCGGCTCGGCGTTCGATTATTTCCCGATGGTCGTGATCCGCAATCCGAAGCCTCGCTCGCCGTAGACCGGCGGATCGCGCGCGGGGCCCGAAAACGCCGGGATCGCTATGTCGGCCGGCGCACGACCCTGGTGCAGCACCTGGTCCGGTGCGGGCTGTTCCCGGCCGATCGGTTGGAGCGAAAAGCCCTGGAATCCCTCGATCCGTATGCACTGCGCGCGGATGCCCTGGAACGCCCCTTGTTGCCGCACGAGCTGGGGCGCGTGCTGTTCCACCTCAACCAACGGCGCGGCTTCAAATCCAATCGCAAGACCGATGCGGGGGATCAGGACAGTGGCAAGATCAAGGCAGCCGTCGGGGCGCTGGACGAACGGCTCGCGGACGCCGGTGCCCCCACCCTGGGGGTCTATCTGGCCGCCCGGCGGCCCCTGCGGCACAGCGTGCGGGCGCGGCTCCAGGGCACGGGCGCCAAAGCCGCCTACGACTTCTATCCGGCACGCAAGCACATCGAGGCCGAATTCGAGGCCATCCGGGCCGCCCAGGCGCCGCACCACCCGGACCTGGACGATGCCGCCTGGGACCTGGCCCGCCGCATCATCTTCCATCAACGCCCCTTGCGCCCGGTCACGCCGGGACGATGCCTGTTCCACCCCGAGGAGGAGCGGGCACCCTGGGCTTTGCCGCTGGCGCAGCGCTTCCGCATCCTGAGCGAACTGGCCAATCTGCGCTTGGGCCGGGTGGGCAGGGCCAAGGAGCCGCTGACCGACGGACAACGGGCCGCGCTGCTCGATCGGCTGCTGCGCTTTGGCGAACGCTCCTTCGCGCGCATCCGGAGCGACCTGCATCTGGACCCGGACACGGAGTTCAATCTGGCGGATGCCAAACGCGACCGCCTCAAAGGCGACAAGACCGCGGAATCCCTTGGCAAGGCCAAACATTTCGGCAAAGCCTGGCGCACGTTGCCGCCTGAGCGCCAAACCGAAATCGTCGAACGGTTGCTTGCGGAGGAGGATGAGGCGGCTCTCATCACCTGGTTGCAGGAAACCGCCGGCCTGTCGGAGATGGCGGCCCGGTCTTCGGCGGCAGCCGGTTTACCGTCGGGCCATTGCCGTCTCGGCCGTCGCGCCCTGGCCGATCTGGTGCCGATCATGGAAGAGCAGGGAGTGGACTATGCGGAGGCGGCGCGGCGGGCCGGATACCACCATTCCGATTTTCGGTCCGGTGAACTGCGCCCGTCATTGCCGTACTACGGCGAAATCCTGGAGCGCCACATCGCCTTCGGCACCGGCAATGCCGAAGACCCCGACGAGAAACGCTTGGGCCGTATCGCCAATCCGACCGTGCACATCGGTCTCAACCAGCTACGCACGGTGGTCAACGGGCTGATCGCCGAGCATGGCCGACCGGATCAGATCGTGCTCGAGATCGGCCGCGACCTGAAACAATCCCTGGAAGCCCGGCGGGAACAGCAGCGCGAACAGGCGCGCAATCAGAAAAAGAATGAAGAACGCAAGGCCCTGGTCAAAAGCGTTTTGGGCGAACACCACGAACCGACCGCGGCCGATGTCATGCGCGTGCGGCTTTGGGAAGAACTGGGCAGCGAGCCGGGGGCCCGGCAATGCGTCTACACGGGAAGGGTCATCGGCGCGGAACACCTGTTTTCGGCCGAAATCGACGTCGATCACATCCTGCCGTTCAGCCGTACGCTCGACGACAGCGCCGCCAACCGCATCGTCTGCCATCGCCATGCCAACCGGGCCAAGCGCAAGCTCAGTCCCTGCGAAGCGTTCTCCGGCAACCCGGACGGCTTCCATTGGGACGACATCTGCCGCCGCGCCGAGGCGCTGCCCAAGAACAAGCGCTGGCGGTTTGCCCCCGATGCCATGGCCCGCTTCGACACCGAGGCCGATTTCCTGGGCCGGCAGCTCAACGAGACCCGCTATCTGTCGCGCCTGGCCAAAGCCTATCTCGGTGCCGTCTGCGACCCGGACAGCATCTGGGTGGTGCCGGGCAAGTTGACCAGTCTGCTGCGCGGCAAATGGGGTCTCAATTCACTGCTCAGTGATGCCAATTTCAAGAACCGGCTGGACCACCGTCACCACGCCATCGATGCCGCCGTGGTTGCGGTCACGGACCGGAGCACGATCCAGAAGGTCCAGCGCGCCGCCGGACGAGCGGAAGACGAGACGCTCGACCGCAAGCTCATCGATTTGGAACAGCCCTGGCCGGGGTTCCGGGACGCGCTTGCCGACCGCGTACGCCGGGTGGTCGTGTCGGTCAAGCCCGACCACGGTCAGCAGGGCCAACTGCACAATGCCACCGCCTATGGCCCGGTGACGCCGCCCGACGCGACGGGCATGGCCGAGGTGGCGTATCGCAAGCCGCTGGTCGACCTGCGCGAGACCGAGTTCGATGCGATCCGCGATGCACCCCTGCGCGACCGGGTCCGAGCCGCGGTGGTGGCCGGTGGCGCGGCCGGCGAGACGCCGCGCGCGGCTCTGGAGCGGTTCAGCCGGGAGACCGGCATCCGGCGCGTGCGCCTGCTGGAGCGGATCGGTCAGCCGATCCCCATCGGCAATCGGCGGACCGGCGCCGTCTACAAGCTGTTCAAGGGCGACAGCAACTTCGCCTACGACCTGTTCGCCACCCCCAATGGCCGCTGGACCGGAACCATCATCAGCCTTTTCGCCGCCAACCAAGCCGACGGCAGATCGCCGACGCCGCCGGGATGCAAGCCCGTCATGCGCCTGTTCAAGGACGACATGGTCGCCCTCGACGTGGCACCGCACCGCCGCATCATGCGTGTGGTCAAGTTCAGCCAGGGCAGGATCGTGTTGGCCGATCAGCACGAAGCGGGGGCGCTGAAGGCACGAAACGAGGACAAGACCGATCCGTTCCGATACCTGACCGTGTCGCCGGACCGCTTGCGGCAGGTGCGGGGGCGCCGGATCACCGTGAGTCCCACCGGCCGCGTGCGCGACCCCGGCCCGCCGGCGTGACGGGAGGGGGAGGATGGTCGGCCGCGTGATCGAGATTGCCCAGGATAGGCGCCATCTGGCGCTGGACCGCGGGTTCCTGGTGGTGCGGGAGGAGGGGCGGGATCTGGGCCGGATTCCCTTGGACGACATCGCCGCGGTGCTCGCCAATGCCCACGGCCTGACCTACTCCAACAATCTCCTGCTTGCCCTGCTGCGCCATGGTGTGAGCGTCGTGTTGTGCGGCCCCAATCACGCACCGGCCGCCATCCTCTGGCCGGTGGATGGCCACCATGCCCAGAACGCCCGCATGCGGGCGCAATTGGACGCCACGCAGCCGCTGCGCAAACGGCTGTGGAAATCCCTGGTGCAGGCCAAGATCCGCGCGCAGGCAGCGGTGCTCGAGCGTCTCGGCAAGCCTGACGGCGCCTTCGAACGGCTGGAGAAGCAAGTCCGCTCCGGCGACCCGGACAACATCGAAGCGCAGGCCGCCCGGCGCTATTGGCCGTTGCTGTTCGGCACCGCCTTCCGCCGCGATCCGAACGAACCGGGTGCCAACGGTTTGCTAAACTACGGCTACGCCATTCTGCGCAGCGGTACGGCACGCGCGGTCATGGCCGCCGGACTGCACCCGACCCTGGGTCTGCATCACCACAACCGCGGCAACGCCATGTGCCTGGTCGACGATCTGATGGAACCGTTCCGGCCGGTCGTGGATTTTGCCGTCGCCGGCTTGCTCGCCGGCGGCCAAGACCAGGTCACGCCGGACACCAAACGGGTGTTGGCGGGGCTGCTCGAGACCGATCTGCCGACTCCGCACGGCACCACCCCGCTGGCGACGGTGCTGATCCGGCTTGGCGCTTCCCTGGCCCAGGCTTTCGAGGCCGGCGACGGCGCGCTTGCCTTGCCGCTCAAGCCGCTGCCGCTCGATTGGGAGACGCCGGCTAGAGTAAATCCCGAGCAGATTGACTCAATCTGCGACGACGATTTGCTGAAAAAACAAAGTGCTAGAGCGTCTTCCGCGAACCAGTGTGAGCGGAAAACGCTCTAGCGGAGGCGGGCATGGTGGCGCTTAGCGGATACCGGCTCATGTGGATGATGGTCTTGTTCGATTTGCCGGTGCTGACCAAGCCGCAACGACGGGCTGCGACCAAGTTCCGCCAGTTTCTGCTCGATCAGGGCTTCGAAATGTCGCAATTGTCGGTTTACATGCGGTTCTGTGCCGGCAAGGAGCAGGTGGACGCCCAACTCAAGGCGATCGGCCAGAACCTGCCGCAGACCGGCCGGGTGCATGTGCTCACCTTCACCGACCGGCAGTATCAGAACATCGTCTGCTTCGATGGCCGCACCAGCCGACACGCACCGAAAAAACGCCAGCAATATGAGCTGTTTTGACCCAAACCGCCTTTTCCAGCCGCTGGCGACCCCCGGAAAGCCGTTGAGAGTCAATGGCCTGTCCGGGGGTCTATTGTAGCCGATGGGAGATCGGGGTCCAGCCGCAACCCCCTCTATCATTGGCACATCGAGGGCCGCCATTGTAGCCGATGGGAGATCGGGGTCCAGCCGCAACCCTCAGCTGCCGCGACAACGAACTCCCTTATACCCATGGCCCGCCTTGACGACAGGTTCGGTTTCGGCGCTGAACCAGGAGCGCCGGCATCCCTGCCGGCTGGACCGCCGCCATCTTGGCGGCCGGCGGCTGGGCGTGGTCCGGGCCGGCTGGACGCCGGCGGTCCGGCCGGCAAGGATGCCGGCGCTCCGAAACAGGGTGGCCCGAGGACCGGTCATTGTGTCGGGCCGTTGGTATTCATTGTAGCCGATGGGAGATCGGGGTCCAGCCGTAACCCTCAGCTGCCGCGACAACGAACTCACTTATACCCATGGCCCGCC
>JANQJV010000397.1 GCA_028281465.1 Azospirillaceae bacterium
AAACCCGGCGCCGACCAACGCACGGTCCCACGCCAACGAGGGCATCGGCGGCCAGGACCGACCGCGCCCCCCAGGGAGCGCCGGCATCCTTGCCGGCCCGGGCCGCCGGCTTCCAGCCGGCCCGAGACAGGACGTGGCCCCAACAACAGCGACCAGCGTCCGCAAGAAACGCATCCGGAAACGCCGGATCGCGGCAGTCGCGGCAGCCAGCCCGCGCCGGCTGGAAGCCGGCGGCCCAGGCCGGCAGGGATGCCGGCGCTCCATCAAGACCCGGGGCGGGCCACCGTCGGGCAAAGGACTGGGCGTGATGCCGAACTCATGCTATGGTATGACGTGTGTTATGGAGATGAGAGCGACCGCCATGCCGGGCCAGACGACTCCCAAAGGGTGGCACAGCCGCGGATACCTGCCGCATTTCGATACACCGGACGTGTTCCAGGCCGTCACCTTCCGTCTCAACGACAGCCTGCCCCAAGCGGTCTGGGAGCGACGGGACGACTCCTTGGACCATCGGCCCCCCCGGTTCGGCGTGGCCGCGCTTCGCCGGGCGGCCATCGAAACTGCGCTCGATGCCGGCCATGGCTCTTGCATCCTGCGCGACCCGCCTGTGGCGACCCTTGTGCAAGAGGCCTTGATGGCTTTCCACGGCCGTCGCTATTGGCTTGCCGCCTGGGTGATCATGCCCAACCATGTCCATGCCCTGCTGCAGCCATGGCCCGGCACTGGACTGTCCGGCATCCTGCACAGTTGGAAATCCTATTCGGCCAAAGGCATCAATGCGCTGCTCGGCCGCACCGGACCGGTCTGGCAGCGTGACTATTTCGACCGCTTCATCCGCGACGCGGCGCACTACGAGCGGGCTGCGGCGTATATCCGAAACAATCCCGTGACGGCCGGCCTGGTCGACCGGCTGGAGGATTGGCCATTCGGCAGCGCCGTCGCCGAACCGCGCCGGCTGGAAGCCGGCGCTCCGAGGGAACCCGAGCAGCGCTCTGAAATCGGGCTATTCAGCCACACATGAAACCAAAATTTCGCCAGAATCCTCTGGCGTCATTCCATAGCAGCGTGATGGGGTGGGTTTTTGCCGGGCGGCGGCGTGGATCGGGATCGGGATCGGGATCGGGCAAACAGACAGGACAAACAGGTGGGGGGCGAGGCGTCAAGCGTTGGCGACCAGCTTGGGAGGGTGCGACCAGCCTTCCGGCACCGTGTCTTCCAGCACCAGCTCATCGATGCTCCAGGCGCCGGGGTCGGCAAAGAGCGCCTGCAGGACTTGATTGTTGAGCTGATGGCCGGCCTTGTAGCCATGGTAGTGACCGATGATCGGCAGACCGGCCAGATAAAGGTCACCGATACTGTCGAGGATCTTGTGCCGAACGAATTCGTCGTCGTAACGCAGACCCTCGGTGTTCACGATCCGGTCGCCGTCGATGACAATGGCGTTGTCCAACGAGCCGCCGCGCGCCAGACCGAGTTTGCGCAGATGGTCGACCTCGTGCAGGAAGCCAAAGGTACGCGCCCGGCAGATGTCGTCGCGGAACGTACCGTTGACCAGGCTGACGCTGGCGGTCTGATGCGCCACAGCTCGGCTTTGGAAGTCGATCTCAAAGCTGAAGCTGGAGCCGAAGCCGGGCCGCAGGCGGGCGTACCGGGTTTCGTCGCCGATGCCGACATCGCGCAACACCCGAATACCGCGCCGCGGCGCCGGCTGCGCCGCCACGCCGACGCACTCGATCAGAAACACAAATGGCTCGGAGCTGCCGTCCATCACCGGCACCTCTGGTCCATCCAACCACACCTCGGCGTTGTCGATCTCGCAGCCGCGCAACGACGCCATCAGATGCTCAACCGTGCCAACGGTCACCCCGTGTTCATTGCCCAGCACCGTGCACATGGTGGTGTCGACCACCCGGTCCCAGCGGGCCGGAATGCGGCCATGCGCCGGGGCCACATCGGTGCGGACAAAAACAATCCCGGCATCGCTGTCTGCCGGGGCTATGGTCATGGACACCTTGCGACCCGAATGCAGGCCGACGCCGGTACAATGGATCGGCTTCTTCAGCGTTCGCTGGGTCAGCCGCGACGACTGTCCGAGTCTGTTGCTCAAGGCAGGGCTCCGCTTCGACGGTCTTTGGGGGCCGGGTAACAGAGCGAGGACGACGCCCCCAAATTCATGGGCAGACCATTCGACCTCGAAACAATGCTGTGTTTTGATTAATCGAGCCTTTTGCTTCAACTACCAGACTTTCTGCGCACGCAACAAATCACGCTTTGTTTCTGTTTGTTACGCCTCACGGACGCTTCGGCCAAGAAGCCAAATCATTGAAAAAAAAGCGGTCTTTGTCGTTCTGGTGGGAAGACAAAGACCGCAAGTTTGGAGCAAACGGTGAAGTCCGGTGCAGCGGGCGGGCTATGACGGAGTGCCTGACTCGGTCATCGCCTGCGACTCGACGCCGCAGCTAATTCGCTTGCCGGCGCAGAAACGCCGGAATATCCAACACATCTTCCTCGCCGCTGGTACGCTTGGCCCGGTCGCGTCCTTCGGCCGCAGTTTCGACCGGTGGTTTAGCGGCTGGGGCGGCCGCCGGGGCGACCGGGGCGACGTCGGTGCTCGGCGCTTCGTCGCGACGCCGACCCACATTCAGGCCAGTGACCCGTTCGAACAAACTACCCGGACGGCGCCGTGCCTGGTCGTCGGCCTTGCCATTGGCCGATAGGACATCCGCGCGCGCCATCGCGGCACCGGTGCGCGCGCCAACGTCCACGGGACGGGGCGCAATGAAATGGCCGTCGCGCCGTTCGCCGCGCAGGGACCCACCGGTCGGCCGGTCCATGGGCGCATCCAGCGCGGCCGTCCGGTTCGCCGATGGCGCCACGGCCGCCTCCGCCGTCTCTGCCTGACCGACCAGGGGCTTGACCGCAGCATCGCCGGCCGGTTCGGCCCGGCCCTGGGATAACTCCGTCTCCGCCACTGGCTGGGCGATCGCCACCGCGGTGTTGCCCGCCACGGCTCCCGGCGGCAGGGGGGCTGCCACCAACGAGGCATGGTAGTCGACCGGCCGCGGCCCGGCCGCGCCGGCGACCTTGCCACCCGCCACCAGGCTCAGGCTCGGTTGTGGACGCGGCACGGATTGCGCGTCGATGCCGGTGGCGACCACCGACACGCGCATGGTGCCTTCCATGGACTCATCGAACGTGGAGCCGAAGATGATGTTGGCTTCCGGGTCGACCTCGTCGCGGATGCGGTTGGCCGCCTCGTCGACCTCGAACAAGGTCATGTCCAGGCCACCCGTGATGTTGATCAACACACCACGGGCTCCCTTCATGGACACGTCGTCCAACAGCGGGTTTGAGATGGCCGCCTCGGCCGCTTCCACCGCACGCCGCTCGCCCGAGGCCTCGCCGGTGCCCATCATCGCCTTGCCCATCTCGGTCATCACCGAGCGGATGTCGGCAAAGTCCAGATTGATCAGGCCAGGCATGACCATGAGATCGGTCACGCCGCGCACGCCGGCATAAAGAACGTCGTCGGCCATCTTGAACGCGTCGGAGAACGTGGTCTTCTCGTTGGCGACCCGAAACAGGTTCTGGTTCGGGATGATGATCAGTGTGTCGACATATTGTTGCAGTTCGCCGATCCCGGAGTCAGCCAAACGCATACGGTGGCCGCCTTCGAAATGAAACGGCTTGGTCACCACGCCGACCGTGAGGATGCCGCGCTCACGCGCCGCGCGCGCGATCACGGGGGCCGCCCCGGTGCCCGTGCCGCCGCCCATGCCGGCGGTGATAAACACCATGTTGGCGCCGTCCAGGAAGGTCATGATCTCGTCGATCTGCTCTTCCGCCGCGGCGCGCCCGACATCGGGCCGCGAGCCGGCACCCAAGCCGCGCGTAATCGTGGTGCCGAGCTGCAGCTTCTTTTGCGCCAGGCTCTGTTCCAGCGCCTGCGCGTCGGTGTTGCCGACCACAAAATCGACGCCCTCCAGATTGGCGCGGATCATGTTGTTGATGGCGTTGCCACCGGCCCCACCGACCCCGAACACCGTGATGCGGGGCTTCAGCTCGGTTTCGATCTTGGGCATGCTCACGTTGATCATTCTTGCCTCCGCTTTCTGTCTCGCCGTCCTGCCTGTCCGTCACCGCTCCTGGATCCGTTTTTCTGTCCCAGGTGCCGGATTATTGCCCCTGCCGTCCGTTTCCGGTTCGTTGTTGACCCGCCCGGGGCGATCGTCCGCGGTCCGGGCGGATGGTGTCTGCCCACCGCCGTTGCCAGCCTTGTCTTCACAGATTCTCCCGCAACCAGGAGCCGACGCGTTCCCACAACCCACCGCCGAACGACAACCCCGAGGCGTCGACCGGAATCTCCGTCGGTTGCCGCACAGCGTGCAGCAGGAGACCGGCGCACGCCGTGAAGGTCGGACCGCCGGTGGCCTCACCCAATCCGCTCACGCCGAGTGGCCGGCCCAAGCGCACCTGTTTGTCCAACACGAGTTGCGCCAATTCGCGCACGCCGGGAAGCTGGCTGGCGCCACCGCTCAACACCACGCGTCGGCCAGCCAGCTTGGCGAAGCCGCTCTCCTCCAGCCGGGTGCGCACCAGTTCGAAAATCTCTTCGATGCGCGGCTGCACGATGCCGACCAGAAGCGACTTCGGGACCTGCGAGATCTGGCCGCGATCCTCCTCGCCGACCTGCGGCACATCGATCAGCTCCCGTTCGTCAGCGCCGCTGGCAATGGCATGGCCGTGTAGGATCTTCATGCGCTCGGCATGCACCAGCGGGGTGTTCAGGCCCCGTGCGATGTCGTTGGTCACATGACTGCCGCCCACGGCGATGCAATCGGTGAACACGACCTGGCCATCGAAGAAGACCGAGAAGCTTGTGGTGCCGCCGCCCATTTCGATGCAGGTGACGCCGAGTGCCATTTCATCTTCGACCAGGCAAGCCAGACCGGCCGCATAGGACGACGCGACGATGCTTTCCACCGACAGATGGTTGCGCGCGATACAGGTGGTCAGATTGCGCACCGGGATCGGATCCGCGGTCACCACATGCAGCGCGACACCCAGGCGCTCGCCGAACATGCCGCGCGGATCGCGGATACCATTCGAGCCGTCCAGCGTGTAGCCGACGGGAATGGCATGGATCAGTTCACCCTGGCCCAGTTTGTTCTGAGCCCGGCAGCTTGCCAGAGCGCGTCGGAGATCGGCGTCGCCGACCTCGTTATTGAGCACGCCGACGTCAGCCGACACGGTTCGGCTGGTCGGTTGCCCACCGGTGACATTGACAATCACGGATCGGATCGTCTCGCCGCACATCTGCTCGGCCGAATGAACGGCGTTGCCGATGGCCGCCGCGGCCGCCTCCATGTCGACAATGGCACCGCCGCGCACGCCCTGCGAAACCTGGTGGCCGATTCCGACGATCCGGATATGGTCAGCGTCGTCCGCCCGGGCCACGAAGCAGCAGGCCTTGGAACTGCCGACGTCCAATGCCGCCAGCAGTCCGCGCCGCGGTCCGATCCTGACTTTGGAACTCCCCCTGGTGGTCATGGCCTAGGTCCGTATCCCCGCGCCCGCGGTCCAAACGCCGTCACCCCATCGGGCGACGCAACCATATATCGCATAACGAAATGTCGAAACCATGTATTTTGCCTTTTGGCCAATATCTTGCGTCAGCGATGGTAGCGTTTCCTGTCTCTCGATCATGTGCCGCGGTTTCCCGGTTTGCGCGGTGGTACGGTGAGCGCGACGGTCTGCACCACCAGCCGGTCCGGTAACCGCAGATCGATGGCAACGATGTTGCGATCGAGCAACCGATCCTCGGTCGCGACCTCAGCGAGCCGCAGCAATGCCTGGTCGAACCCGAGCTCCGGCAGACGCACGCGGATGCCGCTGGCCAACTTGAGATCCCATCGCCGATCACCCATCCACACCGCCGCCTCCACTTGGGCCGCCACCGACGGCACACGGGCCAGTGCGGCCATGAGACCTGGCGCCTGGGCCGGTGCATTCTCGCCCACCACGATGGGCAGATCGGCGAAACGCCCCAAGTCACGGTCGGCCAGCACCACGCCATCGCCATCGATCACCACCAGGCGTCGGTTGACTTGCCACAAGGCCATGGGCTGGCGTTCGGCCAGGCGAATGTGAAGCGTGCCGGGCAGACGGCGCTCCAGCGACGCCGCGGCCACCCAAGGCAAATCGGCCAGCGCCCGCTGCGCCCGCGCCAAATCCACCGCGAGGATCGGATCACCCAGATCGACGCGCAGGGCCGTCAGCAGCTCTTCCCGCGTGGAGGAGACGCGACCTTCCACATAGACCGCCCGCACGGCAAAGCCGGCATCGGCGGTCACCTGCAAGAGGCCATGGCCGATGCGGCCGGCCAAGGCATCGATACGGCCCGACTGCCACAACCATGCGACCGTGACGCCGAGCATCGCGACAACACTCAATGAAAGGCTGAGCCGAGCAGCCCGCGCCGTCCAGGCCGGCCAGGCGCGACGCCGGCTGGCCTTCTGACGGGCCCGCGCCATAGCCCGCTTGGCAGCACTATCGGCCGGATCACGCGGCGGCCTCACGCTCGGCATAGGGCGTCCTCCACCATCCAGGCACACAAATCGCGATAGGAGATGCCGACATGGGCGGCCTGTTCGGGCACCAAGGACACCGGAGTCAAACCGGGCTGGGTGTTGATCTCCAGAAAGAACAGGCCGTCCGGTCCGTGGCGCCGGTCGTCGTAGCGAAAATCGCTCCGCGTCACACCGCGACAGCCCAGCGTGCGATGGGCGAGCAACGCCAGACGCAGGGCCGCATCGGTCACCGCGTCCGGGATCGGGGCCGGCAGCCGGTGGCGGGCCACGCCGGCGGTGTATTTGGCCTCGTAATCGAACACCGTGCGGTCGGACTCAATCTGGGTGACGCCGAGCGCCCGATCACCCATGACGCCCACGGTCAGCTCACGTCCCGGGATGAACTCTTCGACCACGATGCGGTCATCCGCGGCCCAGGTGCCAACCGCATCCGGGCCGTTGCTGCCGGCGCTCACCAAAACGACGCCCACCGTCGAGCCTTCGTTGGCCGGCTTGGCGACATAGGGCGGCGGCAATGGATGGCCGCGGGCAAAATCGGCCGGCTGCACCACCAAACCCTGGGGCGACGGCACACCCACCGTCGCCAGGAGCTGTTTGGTCATCGGCTTGTCCATGCCGACCGCGGACGCCAGGACGCCGGAGTGGGTGTAGGGCAACCCCATGACCTCGAGCACGGCCTGGATGGTGCCGTCTTCACCGCCGCGACCGTGCAGGGCGTTGAACACCACATCCGGCCGCGGCGTCAGGGCGGACGCCAGCGCGCCCAAGTCCTTGCCAACATCCACGGGCGTCACCCGGTAGCCGGCCTCGCGCAGGGCCTTGACGGCCTCGCTTCCGCTGCTCAGTGAAACGTCGCGCTCGGCCGACCAACCACCCATCAGGACAGCGACATGACGGCTCATGGCATTCCTCCCGTTTCCCGCCGAGCCACTCCGGGGGCCCGGCCATACAGCCGAGGCGAGGCCCGCCGACCGGGTGGCATTGCCGGAGCCGCCAGCCTGGCCGGCGGCAGCAACCGGATGGACCGGTCGGAGCGGCGACCATACGGGTCGGTCGGGTCGGGCAACCGGACGTGCCGGTCGGCGGTCCGGGTCATGGCGTGCTCTCCCCGAACGCCACGCCGACGCGTTTGATCTCCCACGCGAGCTGGACACCGCTCGTTTCGAACACGCGCCGTCGCACCTCCTCGCCCAACCGTTCCAGATCGGTGGCGCTGGCCGTGCCGGTGTTGATCAGGAAATTGCAATGCTTCTCGGATACCTGGGCGCCTCCCACCGTCAGACCGCGGCAACCAGCCTGGTCGATCAGTTGCCAGGCCTTGCCACCGGTCGGATTGGCGAAGGTGGATCCGCCAGTGCGGGCCCGCACCGGCTGGCTGTCGGCCCGCGCCTGGCCGATCTCATCCATGCACCGGCCGATCTCGAGCGTATTGCCCGGCATGCCGTTGAACACCGCCCCGGTGAACACCCAGTCAACCGGCGCGGCACAGTGCCGGTAGGCCAGCCCCAGGGTGTCACCCGGAACCCGATGCAGTCGGCCGCTCCGATCGACCGCCTCGGCCTCCATCAGCACATCCTTGACCTCCCGGCCATAGGCACCGGCGTTCATGCGCAAGGCCCCACCGATGGTGCCGGGCACGCCGGACAGGAATTCCAGGCCAGCGATCCCTCCATTGCGGCAGGTCAGCGCCACCGTCAGATCGAGCGCCGCGGCCCCGGCAACCACCGTGGTGCCGGCGAGCGCGATGTCGGCAAATGCGCCGCCCAGGCGGATCACCACGCCCGGGATGCCGCCGTCGCGCACCAGCAGATTGGAGGCGACGCCCATCACCATGACCGGCACCTCGGGTGGACAGTCCGCCAGAAAGGCGGCCAAGTCCTCGCGATCGACCGGGCGGAACAACACCTCGGCCGGCCCGCCGACCCGGAACCACGTCAGCCCGGCCAACGGCGCATTGGCCGTTAGACGACCGCGGACCCGGGGCAGTCGGTCGATCAGGTGGGTGTGGGTCATGAGCCGTGCCGCAATCATGGGAGTTATCCTTGTCGGCGGGCCGGACGTTCGGTGTCGAACCAGCGGTCGAGCTGGGCCGGCAGGGCGTTGGCCCAGGCGGTGATGGTGCCGGCCCCCAGGCACACCACCATGTCACCGGGCACGGCCAGCTCACCGACCAACGGCGCCAGGCTGTCCGGACCGGGCAGAGCCACCACCTGACGGTGCCCGCGCATGCGCAGACCGTCGACCAGGCCATCGCGGCTCGCGCCGGGAATCGGCTGTTCCCCCGCGGCATAGACCTCGGCCACCACCACCACGTCGGCATCGTTGAAGCAGGTGCAGAAATCCTCGAACAGATCAGACAGACGCGTGTAACGATGCGGCTGAACCACCGCGACGATGCGCCCCTGGCACGCCGTCCGTGCCGCCCTCAGCACCGCCGCGATCTCCACCGGGTGGTGGCCGTAGTCGTCGATCACCGTGATGCCGTTGGATTCGCCGGTGCGCGTGAAGCGCCGTTTGACACCGGCAAAGCCGTCCAAAGCCGCGCGCATGCACGCCGCCGGCAGCCCCATCTCGTGGCCGACCGCGATGGCGGCGAGGGCATTCTGCACGTTGTGCAGGCCGAACATGGGCAACCTCAGACCTTCGATGTGGGCAATGCACTGGCCGGAGCGGTCGTGCACCGCCACGTCGAAACGGGCGCCGGACCGGTCCAGCTCCACATTGAGGGCGCGCACGTCGGCCTGAGGGCTGAAGCCGTAGGTCACGATGCGCCGGTCCGAAACCCGGGCGATCATGGCCTGCACTTCCGGGTGGTCCAGGCACAACACGGCGAAGCCATAGAACGGGATGTTCTCGACGAAGGTGTCGAAGGCCTGGCGCAAGGCGTCGAA
The DNA here is from genome assembly GCA_028281465.1 of Azospirillaceae bacterium. Lineage (GTDB taxonomy): Bacteria > Pseudomonadota > Alphaproteobacteria > Azospirillales > Azospirillaceae > JANQJV01. The sequence goes on from JANQJV010000397.1 coordinate 9,482, forward strand.
ATCGCCGTAGTGCTCCATGTGCTCGGGATCGATGTTGGTGACCACGGCGACGGTGGACGGCAGCTTGACGAAAGTGCCGTCGGACTCGTCCGCCTCCACCACCATCCATTCACCGGCGCCGAGCCGGGCGTTGGTGCCGTAGGCATTGATGATGCCGCCGTTGATCACGGTGGGATCATGCCCAGCCTCGTCCAGGAGAGCCGCGATCATGGAGGTGGTGGTGGTCTTGCCGTGGGTGCCGCCGACGGCCACCGACGGCTTGAGCCGCATCAGCTCGGCCAGCATCTCGGCCCGCCGCACCACCGGCAGCAGGCTGCGCCGCGCCGCCGCCACCTCCGGGTTGTCGGCCTTCACCGCGGACGACACCACCACGACGCGCGCATCGCCCAGGTTATCGCCGACATGGCCGATATGCACGGGGATGCCCAGGCTGCGCAGGCGCCGAACATTGGCGTTGTCGTTGATGTCGGACCCCTGCACGGCGTAGCCGAGCGTGTTCAACACCTCAGCGATGCCGCTCATGCCGATGCCGCCGATGCCGACGAAATGCAGGGTGCCGATGGGTAGGGGCAGCCGTCTCATGCCGCCAACTCCGTCAGGAAAGGGCGAGTGGCGCCGACGCGGGCCGTGTCCTGGGTGCCACCTGCCGGGCCGATCCGACCGACCACCTCATCGGCCAGCGACCGGACCGCATCGACCGCGCCTGCGGAGAGCGCCGCCGCGGCCGCCGATGCCAAGACCTGCGGATGCGTGAACAGCCGTCTGAGCTGGACCGCCAAGGTCTCGGCGGTGAACTCGGCCTGTGGCACAACCCACCCTGCCCCGGTCCCCGCCAGCGCATACGCGTTGACGGTTTGGTGGTCGTCGGTGGCAAATGGGTACGGCACGAGAATGGAGGGCCGACCGATCATCGTCAGCTCGGCGATGCTCGAAGCACCGGCACGGCACACCACCAGATGGCTGGCGGCGAGGCGCTGCGGAATGTCGGTAAAGAAGCTGGCCAATTGGACATCGGCCATGCCGCGCTCGGCATAGGCATGGCGCACGCGCTCCAGGTCTTCCGGTCGGCACTGTTGCGTGAGCTGGATGCGCCGGCGCAGGCACTCCGACAAGCACGCCAGGGCTCCCGGCAGCACATCGGCAAAGACGCGGGCTCCTTGGCTGCCACCGAAGACGCACAGCCGGATCGGGCCGGTCTCGTCGAGCGTGGGATAGGGCACGCCACGCAAGGTCACAACCGCCGGCCGCACCGGGTTGCCGGTGAAGACCAGTTTGTCGGCATCCCCCACCCGGATGCCCTGCAGATCGGCGAAGGAAAGGGCGATGCGCGTCGCCTTCGGCGCCAAGAAGCGGTTGGCACGGCCGAGAACGGCATTCTGCTCGTGCAGCAGCACCGGGATATCCAAGGATTGGGCCGCCCGCACGGTGGGCAGAGACGGATAGCCGCCGAAACCGACCACCATGGCCGGCTGGACCCGGCGCAACAGTCGGCGTGCCTGAACAAAGCCGATGCCCAGCTCGACGACGGTGCGCACCTTGGACAAGACCCCGGCACCGAAAGTGCCGGCACGGATGCGGTGCACGCGGATACCAGCGACGGTCTCGTCGAAGGCCTGGCCGCGCCGATCGGTGACCAAGATCACCGCATGGCCGCGGTCGACCAGTTCGCGCGCCAACGCCTCGGCCGGAAACATGTGGCCACCCGTGCCACCGGCGGCGAGCACCACAGGCCGCGTGTCATCCATGGACAACGGTGCTGTCATAGCGTTTCTCCCGTACTCAAGCGCTTGCGGGTGAGCGCAAGCACCATGCCCATGCCGATGCCCAAAGCGAGCAGCGACGAACCGCCATAGCTGATGAACGGCAGGGTCATTCCCTTGGTGGGCATCAGGTGCAGGCTGGAGCCCATGTTGATGAGCGCCTGCATGGCGAACTGGATTAAAAGGCCGCCGGCGGCCAGGAGTACGAAGAGGTTGGTGTCGGCAATCAGCCGGCTGAACCCACGCAGCACCACGAAAGCGAACAGGCCAACCAGGACCAGGCACCACAACAATCCCAGCTCTTCGCCGGCGACGGCGAACACGAAATCGGCGTGCGCGTCCGGCAGGTAGAACTTCACCGTGCCCTGCCCCGGTCCGGTCCCGAACAGACCACCATTGCCGAAGGCTTCCAGCGACCGGTTGATCTGATAGGTGTCGCCGCTGCTTGGATCCAGGAAGCGGTCGATGCGACTGGTGACGTGCGGAAAGGTGAAATACGCCGCCACCAGACCCGTGAAGCCCAAGATCACCAGTGCTGCGACCATGGTCAGGCTGAGACCAGCCAAGAAGAACTGGCTGAACCACACGCTGGAGATGACGAAGGCCATGCCCAGATCGGGCTGTAACAGCAACAGCGTCACCACCACCGCGTAGGACGCGACCGCCAGTGCCGTGCCGGGTACGCCCCACAGCGGCCGTTGCACGGCAAAGAACCAGGCGGTCGCCACGGCGAAAGCCGGCTTCACGAACTCCGATGGTTGCAGCGAAAAACCCGCCAGATGCACCCAACGTCGCGCCCCTTTGATCTCCGCCCCCGCCACCACGGTGAGCGCGACGAAGGCCAAGGAGGCAGCCAGCATGATCAATGCCAATCGACGCACACCCGTGGGTGACAGCAATGAGACCACCAACATCAGGGCCACCGACGGTCCCAGAAAGATCAAGTGGCGCTCGACGAAGTGATAGGTGCCCAGACCGATGCGCTCGGCGACCGCCGGGCTGGCGGCCATGATCAGCACCGTGCCGTAGAAGATCAGCACGCCGAGTGCGCCCAGCGTCCAACGATCGACGGTCCACCACCAGCGGCCGAGCACGGAACGGTCGGTGCGGTCGAAGGCCATCATGGCGATCCCTCCTGGGCCAAGGCGCGCACGGCCGCAGCGAAAACCTCGCCACGCGCTTCGAAATCGCGGAATTGGTCGAACGAGGCGCAGGCCGGTGACAACAGCACCACCGCACCGGGGTCGGCGCCGGCATGACCGGCCGCCGTGCGCACGGCCGTGTTCAGATCGCCGCAGCAAGTGTAGGCGACACGGCCTCGGCACCAGGTGGCGAAAGCATCCATGGACTCGCCAATCAGATACGCGTGCCGAACGCGCGGCAGATACGCCTCCAATCCGTCCAGCCCACCCGCTTTGGCCTGGCCACCGACGATCCAGTGGATGGCATCGTAGCAAGCAAGCGCCCGGGCCGTCGCCTGCGCATTGGTCGCCTTGCTGTCGTTGATGAAGCGAACACCGCGCCAATCCAGCACCGGCTGCTGCCGGTGTGCCAGCCCGGGAAAGCTGGCGATCGCCCGCACCACCGTGGCGGTGTCAAGCCCGGCCAACCGGCAAGCGGCATAGGCCGCAGCGGCGTTCTCGGCGTTATGCCGGCCGGCCAGGGCCGGCACCCGACGCAGATCGAGCACGGCCCCAGCACCGCCAGGCATGGTATCAATCATTTGCTCGCCCACCACATAAACGCCGGCATCAAGTTCGCGTTCAGCCGAAACAGGGACCGCGTGCCAAGCACCGGTGGTGACCAGCGAGGCATAGAGACGTTGGCTGTGGTCGGTGTCGATACCAATGACGGCGGTCTGCCTCTTCTTCGGGTCCGTTTTGAAGATCAACGATTTGGCATAGATGTAGCCATCCAGGCCGCCGTGCCGGTCGAGATGATCGGGCGTGATGTTGAGAAGAACAGCCACGTCGAACGCGAGCGAGAATGTCAGCTCGAGCTGGTACGACGACATCTCCAGCACATACCAGCCGTCGGCTCCGAGCCGCGGGAAGGCCAGCGCCGGCGGCCCCAGATTGCCGCCGGCGGCATGGGCCAGACCGGCCTGGCCGAAGATATGCGCGACCAGCGCCGTGGTGGTGGATTTGCCATTGGTCCCCGTGATGCCGAGGGTGCGCGTCCCGGGGCAAGCACGGGCCAGAAGCTCAATATCGCCCAGTACCGGCACGCCGGCCCAGCGCGCTCGGCTGGCGACCGGATGCGGCTCCGGATGGGTGTGCGGAATGCCCGGTGACAGCACCAGCGCGGCGATCCCATCCAGCGGCCGGTCCGTCAGATCGGTCAGGGCGAGACCCACCGCTTCGGCCTCGCGCCGGCGCACCGCTTCGTCGTCCCACGCCCATACCGCCGCCCCAGCCGCCAAGAGCGCGCGCGCCGCGGCCAGGCCGGAACGGCCCAGTCCCAGCACCGCATAGGGTCGGTCAAGCAGCGGAATGGCGTCGATCATGGCCTCACCGCAGCTTCAGCGTGGACAGCCCAATCAGGGCCAGGATGACGGCGATGATCCAGAACCGGATCACAATGGTCGGTTCGGCCCAGCCGAGCTTCTCGAAGTGGTGGTGCAACGGCGCCATGCGGAACACGCGCTTGCCGGTCAACCTGAACGAGGTGACCTGCACGATCACCGACACGGTCTCGACCACGAACAATCCGCCGATGATGGCGAGCACGATCTCGTGCTTGGTGACCACGGCGATGGCACCCAAGGCACCGCCGATCGACAGCGAACCGGTGTCGCCCATGAACACCATGGCCGGCGGCGCGTTGAACCAAAGGAAACCCAGGCCCGCCCCAAGCAGAGCACCACACAAGACGGCCAATTCGCCGGCGCCGGGAACATGATTGATCTGCAGGTAGGTGGCAAAGATGACGTTGCCGGTAAGATAGGCGATCAGCCCGAAGCAGCTCGCGGCGATCATCACGGGCACGATGGCCAACCCGTCCAAGCCATCGGTGAGGTTGACGGCGTTGGAAGCACCGACGATGACGAAAACGGCAAAAGGAATAATGAACCAACCGAGATTGATTAGAATATCCTTAAAAAACGGGATGGCCACGCCGGACGACAGCGGTTCGGCGGTCACCAACACCGCCAACCAGGCTGCCGCCACAGCGATGCCGATCTGGCAGGCCAGCTTGAACCGTCCGGGCAAACCGCGCGTGTTGCGCTTGGTTAGCTTCAGGTAATCGTCACCGAAGCCGATCAGGCCATAGCCCAGGAACACCAGCAGCACGATCCACAGATAGCCATTGGTCAGATCGACCCAGAGCACCGCACTCACGGCCACGGCGATCAGGATCATCAGCCCGCCCATGGTGGGCGTGCCGCGCTTCTTGAAATGGGTTTCCGGGCCATCGTCGCGGATCGGCTGGCCGGCACCCTGTTTGCTCTTCAGCCAGGTAATCAGCCGCGGACCAATGACGAAGCTGATGATCAGCGCCGTCATGATGGCACCGCCGGTGCGGAACGTGATGTAGCGGAACAAGTTGAACACGCCGACCTGGTCGGCGAGTGGGAACAGCAGGTTGTACAGCATGACCGGCCTTTTCCCCTCACCCCGCCGCCCGGGCCCGCAGCGGCACAACGCCGCTGCCGCCGGCACCGCCCGCGCCGCCGGCCTCGTCCAAGGCCAGGAGCGCCTGCACCACCCGGGCCATGCGGCTCCCCAGCGAACCTTTGACCATCACCACGTCGCCGCCCTGCACCGACGCCGCCACGGCCGGAGCCAAGGCACGGCTGTCATCGGCGTAACCACCGCGCCGATCGTGCGGCACGCGCTCAAACAGGGCGCGCATGCGCGGCCCGCAACAGAATACCTGGTCCACTTCGGCGGCCCGCAGCGGCTCCCACAAACCGGCGTGGAAGGCGTCGGCATCCGCGCCCAGCTCGAGCATGTCGCCGAGCACGGCGATCCGCCGACCACCAGCTCCGGGGTCGAGTTTGCCAAGCACCGAGAACGCCGCCGCCATGGCGACCGGGCTGGCGTTGTAGCTCTCGTCGATCAGGGTGAAACTGCCCTGCCGCAGGGAGATGCGCTGGCGCGTGCCGCGGCCCTTGACCGGCTGCAAGGTTGCGAGCGCGCGCGCCGCGGTCGCCATGTCGGCGCCGGCCGCGTGCACGGCCAGGAGCACGGCCAGGCTATTCATCACCCAGTGCTTGCCGGGCAGCGCGATGCAGAACTGCAGCCGCTCCCGCTTGATCACCGCGGTCACCGCGCTGCACGTCGCGTGCAACGAGCAGTCGATCAGGCGGGCATCGGCATCCGGCGCGGCGCCAAAGCGCCAGATGCGAGTCAGGCCCTGACGCTCGGCGTGTGCGGTCAACCGGGCGATGTGGGCGTTGTCGGCATTCAGGATGGCGGTGCCGTTGGGCATCATGCCCTCAAAAATCTCCGCCTTGGCGTCGGCAATGCCTTCGATCGATGCGAAGTGTTCCAGGTGCACCGCCTCGACTGTGGTGATGACGGCCACGTCCGGGCGCACCTGGCGGGTGAGCGCCGCAATCTCGCCGGCATGGTTCATCCCCAGCTCGAACACGCCGTAGTCGACGTCGTGCGGCAGGCGCGCCAGGCTGAGTGGTACGCCCCAATGGTTGTTCAGGCTGCCGGTGGTGCCGAAGGTCTTGCCCTGGGCGGCGAGACACCGGATCAGGGCTTCCTTGGTGCCGGTCTTGCCGACCGAACCGGTGACGCCGACGATGGGCGCCGCGCAGTGCAGCCGGGCGAAGCGGCCGAGCGCCTGCAGGCCCTCGAAGGTGTCGTCGACCACGGCGAGCGGCGCGTCCGCCGGCAGGCCGTCGGGCCGGCGCGCCACCAGGGCGGCCGCGGCACCCGCACGCAGGGCGGCGGCGGCGAAGTCGTGGCCGTCGAAGGTCGGTCCCTTCAGGGCGACGAACAACTCACCTGGTTTGAGACTGCGACTGTCGATCGATACGCCACCGGCCTGCCAGGGCCGGCCGACCGCGCGACCACCGGTCGCGGTCGCCACCGCGTCCGCCGTCCACAGCGGGCGTGGCACATCCAGCGCTGTCATTCCAAGCCCTCCTCCACGACGGACCGGGCCGTTTCGGCATCGTCGAACGGCCGCACCTCATTGCCCACAATCTGCCCTTGTTCATGCCCCTTGCCGGCGATCAACAGCACGTCGTCCGGCCCCAGGCCACGGATGCCCGCCCGGATTGCCTCGGCACGGTCGCCGATCTCTTCTGCGGGACGACCGACCCCAGCCAACACCTGATGCCGGATCGCGGCAGGGTCTTCCGAACGCGGGTTGTCATCGGTCACGATCACCCGATCCGCCAAGCGTGTGGCAATCTCCCCCATCATCGGACGCTTACCCGGATCACGGTCACCGCCGCAGCCGACCACCACCACGAGCCGGTCACGGGTGTGCGGGCGGATGGCGGTGAGTACGGTCTCGAGCGCATCCGGCTTGTGGGCGTAATCGACGTAGATGGCAGCTCCATTCGGGTGCCGCGCCACCGGCTGCAGCCGACCGGTCACGCCGACGAGGTTGGTCGCCGCGGTGATCACCGCCGGCGCCGCGGCCTCCGCATCGGGCATCCCAGCCAAGACCAGACCAATCGCACACAGCACGTTGTGGGCCTGGAAGCGGCCAATCAGGCCCAGTGCCAAATCATGACGCCGACCAAACACGTCGAAGCTGACCAACTGGCCATGGGCGTGTGGCCTGGCCGCACACAATCGCAACGCATCGCCACGGCTGCCATAGGTGAGGACCCTGTGACCACGCCGGTGACAGGTCGCCGCCAGCTCCGAAATGCACGGCACATCGGCGTTGAGCACCGCCGTACCGCCGGACTGCAGAACTTCGTCAAACAGGCGCGCCTTGGCGGCGAAGTATGCTTGCATGGTGCCGTGGTAGTCGAGGTGGTCGCGGCTCAAGTTGGTGAACGCCGCCGCCGCGATGCGCATGCCATCCAAGCGGTATTGCGCCAGCCCGTGGCTGGACGCCTCGACCGCCAGGTGATCGATGCCTCGCGCGGCCAAGGTGGCCAAGGTGGCGTGCAGCGCCACTGGGTCGGGGGTGGTCAACGACCCTTTCTCGGTCCAACCATCGGCAATCACCCCAAGCGTACCCAGGCTGGCGGCAGCCTGCCCCAGCGCCTGCCACAACTGTCGGGTGAACTGTACCACCGAGGTCTTGCCGCTGGTGCCGGTGACGGCCGCGATGGTGCGCGGCTGCGCGGCATGGAAACGCGACGCCAGAAGCGCGAAGCGCCTGCGCGGCCGATCGTCCTGGATCAGCACCACATCTCCGCCGGCCGTCTCAGGCAGCCGCGCGCCCGGTGGCGCCAACACGGCCACGGCGCCGCGTGACACCGCCTCGGGAATAAACTGGCGCCCATCCAGACGCGCGCCCGGCAGGGCAGCGAACAGGTAACCGGCACGCACATCCCGGGAATCCGCCGTCAACCCTGCGACGACCGGGTCCGCGGCATGGAACGTCGGCCCACCGTCCGTCAAGGCGGAGCCGGGCAAGGCGGGATCAGGGAGCATGAGTTCTGAAAGCCGCAAGGGTTGAGCCTCCGGGTTGGAGATCGACCGCCATCGCCTGGCGTACCTCGGGCCGGGTTTCATCCACCGGATCGATGCCGAGCATCGGGCCGATTTCTCGGATCAGACGACCCACCACCGGCGCGGCAACCCAGCCTCCGGTCGCATAGCCGAAGGTGGATTCATTACCCTTGGGTTCGTCGATCATGACGAACACGATCAGCCGCGGCGCATGCATGGGGAACGCGCCAAGGAAGGAAGACAAGCGGGCATGCCGGCTGTAGTGACGCCCGCGCGGCTTCTCGGCGGTTCCCGTCTTGCCGCCGACCAAATAGCCGGGTACGTCGGCCTTGGAGGCCGTGCCTTCTTGCACCACCGTGCGCAGGAGCTGGCGAATGTGTTGCGAGGTGCGTTCGGAAATGACGCGCTCACCCGGGACTTCGACCCCCGGTGTGCGTTTCAGCAAGGTCGGGGCGCGCAGGATGCCACCATTGATGATGGCGGCAGCGGCCGTCACCAGATGTAGCGGACTGACCGAGATGCCATGGCCATAGGAGATCGTCATGGTATTGATCTCGCGCCACGGACTGGGCGCCAGCGGCCAGGCCGCCTCGGGCACCTCCACCGGCACCGGGCGCAGCAGACCCAGCTTGCGCATGAAGGCGCGTTGCGCCGGCGTGCCGACATGCAGCGCCATCTTCACCGAGCCGATATTGGACGAGTACTTGAAAATCTCAGACACCGTGAGCCAACGACCCTCGCCGTGGAAATCGTTGATGGTGAAGCGGCCAATCCGGATCGGGTGCCGGGCATCGAAGCTGTCCGACAGCGAAACCTGCCCCGACTCCAGCGCCAGCGCCGTGTTAAAGATTTTGAAGGTTGACCCCATCTCGTACACACCGAGTGTGTTGCGGTTGAAGCGTGCCTCGGTGGGGGCGGGGCCGGGCGTATGCGGATCGAAATCCGGCAATGAGACCATGGCCAGGATCTCCGCCGTGTGTAGGTCCACCACCAGACCGGCACCACCGATTGCCCGAAAATCGGCGATCTGCTCGATCATGGCCTGCTTCAGTTTGTGCTGGATGCGCAGGTCGATGGACAGATCGACCGGATCCAGGCTCGCTTGCAACCGGCTGTCCAGGGATTGTTCCAAACCGGCCAACCCCTTGTTGTCGACGCCGGTGTAGCCAACGATATGGGAGATCAGGGGGCCTGGCGGGTAAAAACGGCGTTCCTCCCGCTGGAAGGCCAGACCGGGCACACCGAGACGGTGCACCGCGGCATGCTGGCGTGGCGTGAGGTGGCGCTTCAGCCAGATGAAGCGGCGATCGCTGTCGAGCTTGTTCACAAGTTCGGCATGGACCAGGCCAGGCAGTGCCGCAGTTAGTTTGCCCGCGGCTTCAGCCGGATCGAGGATCAACCTGGCGTCAGCATAGAGGGAGGCGGTGGCCAGCGAGGTCGCCAGGACCATGCCATTGCGGTCGACGATGTCGGCCCGGTCGACCGGACGGAATACCGGCCTGCTCTGGGCCCGCGCTGGTTCCCCCCCCTGGCTGAGGGCCGTGGCATCAACGAGGCGTACGCCGATGACCAAGAACGCCAAGGTCAACATCACACCAGCGACGATTAACCGTGAACGCCCGGTCTCCAGCGCTTCCGACACGGTCTGACGCGGCCGCACGGCGGCGGCCTCGGCCCACTGCCACAAGGTCGGCGCCCGTTCGTCTGCCGCCTGGCTGCACCGGATCATGGCGTCACTCCCAGGCGCGCCATGAGTACACCAATCTGATCAGTGATTCGTCTGTGCAACGGTACGGGAGCCGGACGATGCGTGGCCGCCGCCGTGGTCAACGGATTCCAACCATCGGCACTGCCGACCCAGAATGGCCGGCCGGCGTCGGCTCGGGCGGCCGGAACCGTGAAGCTGGCAAAGGCCACGGGTGGCGCCGGCTGGACCGGCGGTGTCCGGAACGGCAAACTGTCGAAACCGGCGATCTTGGCCGACCCCGTGGGTTCCAGTGCCAGATGCTGCGTGACCAGGCGCTGCAGACGTTCCGGATCGTTCAGAATGCTCCACTCCGCCTTGAGCACCTGAATGTGCTCCTGCTCTGCGATGATGTCGCGGTGCAGACCGGCCAACTCACGTTCCAGTTCCTGGACCCGATAGCTGGTGTGGAACAGGACCCCGCCGGCGATGGCGGCCAGGCCCGCCCAAAGATAGATCGAACGACCCATCACATGCCCTCCTTGCCGTCCCAAGCCCGGCCATCCCACGCCGCACCCCCCCGAGCCGGCCCATCCCAGCTCGGCGCAAAAACGGGCGCCTCGGTGCGTTCCGCTACCCGCAACCGCGCCGATCGGGCCCGCGGATTGGCAGCAAGCTCCGCTTCACTCGGCCCGATCGGCCGTCGTGTCATGAGCCGGAACGACGGCTGGCGCAGGCCAGAGCCGACCGGCACGGGCGCATGCCGCGACGGTGCCGGCGCGCCGATGGCCCGGCGGCGCAGGAAATCCTTGACCACCCGGTCTTCCAACGAATGGAACGACACGACGACCAGCCGCCCGCCCGGCCGCAACACCCGTTCTGCCGCCGTAAGGCCACGTTCCAATTCGCCCAGCTCGTCGTTGACATGGATGCGCAGGGCCTGGAAGGTCCGCGTCGCCGGGTCGAGGCCGTCGGCACTGCGAGGCACGGCCGCCCGCACGATGGCCGCCAGACGTCCGGTGCGCGTGATCGGCTCTTCGGCACGCGTCGCAGCAATGGCACGGGCGACCCGACGAGCGTGCTTCTCCTCGCCCAATTCGAAGATCAGCCGCGCCAACTCCTGTTCCGACAGCGTGTTGACCAGATCGGCCGCCGTCCGGTCGGCGGATGGTCCCATGCGCATGTCGAGCGGTCCGTCGGTGCGGAACGAGAAACCCCGCTCCGGCGCATCGAGCTGTGGCGAAGAGACGCCCAAGTCGAAAATCACCCCATCGACCGACACGATACCCAGCCCCTCAAGGAGGCTCTGCATATCGCCAAACCGGCCTTCGAGCGGAACCAATTGGTCACCATAGGTCCCGGCCATGGCCCGACCCAAGGCAATTGCCTCCGGATCCCGGTCGATCGCGATCACTCGGCAGTCCGCCATGGCGAGGAGTGCGCCGGCATAGCCGCCACGTCCGAACGTCGCGTCCACATGGGTCTGACCATCGGCCGGCAGGAGTGCATCGACCGCTTCAGTCAGCATCACTGGCGTATGTGCCAGGGGTGTTTCCTGTGTCATCACTTTCGTCAACGCGTTCATGGTGCCTCTCCTTTGGCCGGAGCCTTGAGGGCGGATGCTTTCGCAATAATTTTGCTGAGTGAAATATCTTTGCTTCGTGCTTTTTCGCGCATTTGATTGTTGTAGGCGTCCAGCGTCGCCGGCTGCCAGATTTGGAAGGTCTTCCGTCGGCCGACAAACGCGGCTTCCTCCACGATGCCAGCGAACTCGCTCAACGCGGACGGCAACACGATACGTCCTTCGCTGTCGAACGGAAGCTGCACCGAGCCGCCAAAGATCGTGGTTTCGATCATCTCGAACTCATCCGGTGGCAGATCCAGCGTCTCCAGGCTCTCGCTCAATTGTTCCATGTGTTCTGCACTACACGCTTCAAGCGCCGGATGCTGGAGCGAACGGAAGACGACCACACCTTGGAAACTGTCGGACCCGAGGACACGGCGAAACTCTGCCGGCACCGAGACGCGGCCCTTTTTGTCAACCTTGTTGACGTATGTGGACAGAAAGACCGCCATCCGACCGCATGTCCCTATCCGGGCACCAAGGCCTCAAACGTCACCGCACAACTCCTTTGGTCCTGCCCTGTCACCAGCACCGCACCCATTTGGGCAGCAACCTTCTTTCATGGGTGAATATGGGATACCATGGGAAAACATGGGTCGTCAACCGCAGACGATGTATCGGCCATGTCAAGTCTTGTGTATTCCTTGGTTTCTCTTATCTGATTTTTTTACCGCACCACAATTTGTAGGGATTCAGAATGCTATATCTATGGATCGTGAGTCAGTCATGTGGATAAGATTGGGATATTCACTTTATGTTCTTTTTGAGTGATCAGGTTTTGCGTGACCAATGAGCAACATTAAGCCGACTCGGTTCGAGTTCTATGAATGCCGGCATGGGATTTCATGGGAAATCGCCCATCAAACGGGCCGAGATGGGATGGGATGGGATGGGCCACGCCGACCCATGCCATCCCAAGGGACGGGCGAGGGAAAGCTTGACTGACCCTTGGAAAAGCGCTGGGCGGTGTGACCGACCCTCGCCCACCCGACATGAGCGAGGCGGGCGCCATAGCGGCAGGGTGAAAGCGGTGCGGCCCGCGGTCCGGCCCGCGGTCCGGTGGTCTGGGATGGGATGGGCGGTGCCGGCTCTCGCTCAAAACCGGGCTTATCCTCGCCCACGGCACCGACCGTGTCGGTGATGGCGCCAATGCCCGCCGGGAGAATGTCCTCGATCACATGATCAATGCGACAGAAGCCCCGCCCGTGCCAACGGACCCCATCGAATCCCATAGGGGCGACGGTTCGATCCAACGCCACAAAGACAACCGGTGGCGATGATCCGGTATAGACTCCGCACTGTGCCCTCCCCGGTGCTTCGAGTGTCCGACAGCGCACCATGCCGCCTCGGGCCTTGCGTTCATGCCCATCAAAGAGGGGGGTGATACCAACGGCCCGAAACAATGACCGGTCCTCGGGCCGCCCTGTTTCGGAGCACCGGCTTCCAGCCGGCCCGAGACACGCCCAGCGGCTGGCCGCCAAGATGGCGGCGGTCCAGCCGGCAGGGATGCCGGCGCTCCTCGTTCAGCGCCGAAACCGAACGCGTCATCAATGCGGGCCATGGGTATGATTTCCGGTCCAGGCGCGACCGAAGCCGGACCAGCGAGACGTTGGCACGCCCCTGCTCCAGTCCCAATCGCCTGTCCGGTGTGCGCATGGACGCGCCCGACGATCCGACGAGGTCTTCCCGGTTCCGAAATATTCGGCTACTTAGGAAACCGATTCGAGGGGAACGAAGGCGGTCCAAAATGGGGTGGCGTGGTGGCGCAAGGTGGACATTGGGCATTGGGCTGGCCGTGCTTGGCATGACGGACACGGCCGTAACCGGGGCCAACCCAGCCGCAACCCAAGCGATTCAGGAACATCCGCTGCATTTGGTGACTGAGGAGGCGCCGCCACTCACCATCGTGGGTGAAGATGGCGGTCTGTCCGGCGCATCCGTGGACATCGTGCGCGCCATGGCGGCGCGCGCCAATGTCCCTATCACCCTGGACGTCTATCCCTGGGCGCGCGCCATCCACAGCGCCGAAACCACCGCCGGGACCTGCGTGTTTTCCACCTGGGTCACCGAAGCGCGGCTGCCGCGCTTCCGCTGGGTCCGCTCGCTCGGCATGGACGGCATGGCCCTGTTCGCGCTCGAAACCAGCCCGATTGCCGCCACCACTCGCCCTGAAGACCTGCAAGGCCTCTCCATCGTCACCACGCGTGGGTGGGCCATTCTGGAAGAATTACAACGCCTCGATCTGGACGACCAGATCCGCACGCTTGACCGCGATCCGCAAAATCTCACCGTATTGGCCTCGGGACGTGCCGATCTCTGGGCCGGCGCGCGGAGCAGCGCCCCTTTCATCGCCAGGCAACACGGCCTGACCCTCCGCACGATCCTATCGATCAAGGACGTCGACCTCGGCCTCGCCTGCCATCGCAGCACCCCCGAGGCTGTGATTAGGCGCTTGCAGGCCGTCCTGGATCGGTTGTGGGCCGACGGCACGGTCCAGACCATCCGCAGCCGATACTATGGTACACCGCTATCGGTGCTCACGCATCCCCGCCCATGAGGCGGTCATTGGCGGCATCGGCCAGGAACGCGCTGCGGTCGAGCGCCACGGCATCGATGCGCGCGAGCAGTCGCTCCGGCAGCGACACGGTCACATCCACCAGGCCACCCGGCGGCGGCAACAACGGCACCAGCACGGCTGTGGTGCACGACCAGTCGATACCGGCCACGCCCGTCCCCTCAGCCCGGATGTCCTCCAAACTGCGCGGCGGCGGCACCGGCGTGTCGCCGCCGCGCAGGCCGTCCACATGCGCGGACAACACCGCGGCGGCCAGGGGGATCACGTCCCGACTGTTGGACGCCGCACTGCCGCAACCCGGCAGATCAGGAAACCGGATGCTGCACCCGATGCGGCCGTCCCAATCGATCAACGCGACGTAGTATTCCATGGCTCGTCTCCCTTCCGCCGCGGACCCCCGACCCGATGGCTGGGGGCATCACCGGCCGACGTCGGCACCGGACAACGCTGGCACCTGCCCCGCCTCGTCCAGAAGCGGGCGCACCGCTCCAGCGATATGCTGCTTTTCACCCTCGGTCAGCGGTTGGTCCGGCGCATCGGCCAAGCGCACCGTCACCTCACGGCTGGCAAAGCGGATGCCGTGCTCGGCGAACAACTCGCGGATACGCGAATACACCACCTTGCGAACGCCGAACTGGTCGCCTGGCTTGGTCATGAATTTGACCCGGATGATCATGGCCGAGTCTTCCATCTGATACACGCCCTGGGATTTCAGCGGCTCCATGAACTTTTCGCCGATCTCCGGGTGGCGTAAGAGCTCCTTGCCGAGTTGCTTGATCAGCTTGCTGACCTTGTCCGGATCGGTGTCGTAGGTCAATCGCAACGGCAGCTTCATCATCACCCAGTCGCGACTGTAGTTGGTCAGCGACGTGATCTCGCCGAACGGAATGGTGTGCAACGGCCCCAGGTGATGGCGCAATTGAATGGAACGCACCGAGATTTTCTCCACCGTGCCGCGGGTCTGTCCGGTTTCGATGTACTCGCCGCGCCGGAACGCATCGTCCATCAGGAAGAAGGCGCCGGAAAAGATGTCGCGGATCAGGGTTTGCGCGCCGAAGCCCACCGCCAGGCCGACCACGCCGGCGCCGGCGAATAGGGGAGCGATGTCCACGCCCATCTCCGACAGCACCAACATGCCGGCGATGCTGGCAATCACCGCCAGCAGGAAATTGCGGAAGATCGGCAGCAAAGTGGCCAAGCGCGACGCCGCCGACGCACCGCCCTCGTCGCCACGGCCGGCGCCGGCGTCGGCCCCACCGCCCTCCTCGGCAATCTTGTCGTCGATCTTGGTCCGGACGGCATGAAATGCGATGTACGCCAGGAAGGCAATCAGGGCGATCTCGATGCCGGTGCCGAACAACGCATGGTCGCCCATGGAACCGGGCAACCACGATTCCGCGACAAACAGCCCGTACAGCGCCAGGGCCAACAGAGACAGGGCATGCTCGGCGACCTGCTTCATGCCCTGCCGCCCCGTCGGTGCCCCGTCGGCGCCAACCGGCATGACCGAGTCATCGTCCTTGAAGACGTGGTCGATCACCAGCAGGGCGATCGCATAGGCCGCATAGGCTGCCACGCCAAGCAGCACCGGCGCCGAAACCGGGCCGATCGCCCCCGGCTGATCCAACAGCAACCGAACCACCGAGACCGCCCAGGCACCCATGAAGTAGACCACGGCCACCAGATGCCACATCTCGGCAAGACCGCGCAGCATCGGCCCGACGGTCTCCGGAGTCGGGCCCAAGATCGCCCCGGTCACCGCCGCCCGGTAGCGCACCGCGGTCGCCGAGAACAGGACGGCGACGATGAGCGAGGTGCCGACCAGCATCAGCATGTGGGCATCCTCGCTCAGGCCGAGCCGCTCCATGAGCAGGCAAACCGCGAACACCGGCACGCCGATCCAGGTCACGACAGTGAGACTGCGGAACAAGCCCAAAGCATCGGCATCGGACATCCAGATCAACCGATGCTTTGGCGCATCCGGCGCCGTGAAGCCATGGAAGACGATCACCATGGTGCGGGCCCACGCCACGGCCAGGGCCGTATGGCCGATGACGGCGCGCCATGCCGGATCGTCCGGGGCAAACGCCAGCATCAAGACGCCGGCCACGGCAATCTGGATGGCGACGCCGAGGGTGAGCAGGACGACACGAAACAGCAGATAGGAGATGCGCTCGGTGCGGGTCGCCGGCTCCGGATTGTACAAGAACCGGAAATGCTCCCGCACATGGCTTCCCACCACCCGGCTGACCGCATAGCCCAGGGCCAGGAAAACGACGGCCAGCCCGAAGGCCAACACGGGCCACCAGGCCGTGCCGTCGCTGGAATGGGCCGCCAGGACGTGCACCAGGTCACCCGGAATGGCCGGCATCACCGTGATCACTTCGGCCAATCGGGTGCGCACCATCATGGCGTCGCCTTCCAGCGACCCCATGGTGACCCCCACCTCCTCCGCAGGCCTTGGCGTCCCGTCCGGCGGCACGATGACGATGCGGTACCCCTCGCGGTGCGCCTGTTCCACGAGCGCTTGCAGGCTTGCACCGCCGTCCACCGGCGGCATGCCGGTCTGCGCCGATGCCGGTATCGCCTGAAACACGAGCAAAACAAGGAGGATCGTCACAGGCAGGGCGCGCGGCATGGCAACCTCCAATCGGCCCCACCGCCCGGCCGGCAGCACCGCCGGCCTTCATAGCGCGCCCGCGGCCGCCGAACAATGCGGCACAGCCCAAGTCGCCGAACCGTCACCGTTTGCGTTGCCGCTGCATCGCCAAAGCCCGTTCGATCAACACGCGATCCCCTTGATCCTTCGGCCGGACACCGCGCTTGGTCAGCAGCAGGCCATCCAGGTTGAGAACGTTGATGGCGTTGCCATTTCCCTCGACACGCCCAATAAACGGTTCCAGGTCCTCATAGGTCAGCGCACAGGCGGCAGGCATGACGTCGACGACGAATTCATCGAGAACGCGGATCGTTCCGGGTTCTTCCGTCGCACCGTCGTCAGTCCGAAACGGTTCGGCGTCTCCTTCCAGCACCTTGGTTGCACCATCTGGCAGATGACCAAGGGCAGCAATCCAGCCGGCATTGTTTGCGGGTGAATTGCGGACGACGATGTCGATGTCCGTTGTCGCGCGGGTTATGCCATGGGCTTGCAGCGCGTATCCCCCGATCAGGACATAGTCGACCCGATATTGCTCGAGCAAAGCCGCCACCGTCTCCACATCGGCCCAGGTTGCCGGCCGCGTGTGCCCGGGTGCCGGTTTCGGCACCGGATCAGGTTTCGCCGTTCTCGCCGTCGCCCGCGGCCACCAGACCTTTGCGAGCCAACGCTTCGGCCAGCACCTGGTCCATATGCGCATTGGCTTCTTCGTGGTTCCTATAGCGGATCACCCGCCCACGCCGAAACGGCAGCGGATTTTGCGCCATGTCAAGGGTCCACTGGATATGATCCGCTGACGGCCAACGCAACCTTGGCTCCGGTTCCATCCGCTTGCCGATGCGACGCATGGTCACGCCTTCCTTGCTGCCTGCCGCCGGCGGTGGCGGGCCTGGGATCGGTGCCAGACGGCCTGTAAGCCGGGTTCTGTCGCCGGCGCGCCCAGGGGGCAACGCCGGCGGATGGCCATTCCTCTGGGACGCCCGTCGCCGGACGCCTCGCGCGACCAACCCGGGCGGCGGCCCGGAAACCCGCTTGCCCCCCTGTTCACCCCTTGGGGCGTCAATGGGGAGCCTGCCGCCCCTATTCGGTCTTGCTCCCGGTGGGGTTTACCATGCCGCCCCCGTTGCCGGCGGCGCGGTGCGCCCTTACCGCACCCTTTCACCCTTACCCATGGGGCCTGCCATCCGGCAGGCGCGTGGGCGGTTTGCTTTCTGTGGCACTTTCCCTGGGGTCGCCCCCGCCGGCCGTTAACCGGCACCGTGTTTCCGTGGAGCCCGGACTTTCCTCCCCGCAGCGTTGATCCCAGCGCCGCGGAGCGGCCATCCGGCCGTCTGGCAGCCCAACATGTGGGGATGCTTGCCGTCGGCCGCGACCCCGACCCCGACTCCCCCTGCACCGGAGTCCTGGCCACTGTCCACTGATCCCTAGCCTGTAAACCTTGACAGTGATGCGAGCGCACCAGAGCGGCCCATCTTTCAGTCAGGATGAAACAACGATCCTCCCCCACGCCCAATCAATAAGATCAAAGAGGTCATCATGAGACTGTGCACCGTCCTGGAAGGCAAGGCTACCACACTGCACACGGTCGGGCCCGACACCACGCTCGCCGAAGCCAGCAAAGAGATGAAGCAGCGCCACGTCGGCGCTCTTCTGGTCACGGGTCCCGGCGGCGAGCTGCGCGGCATCGTTTCCGAGCGCGACATCATCGGCGCCATGGCGGAGTACGGCCGGCTGGCCTTCCGCTACGAAGTTGCCGACGTCATGACCCGGGACGTGGCCACCTGCGAAGCCGACGCCGACCTGGAGGATGCCGTGGACCTGATGGAAACCCGGCACGTGCGCCATGTCCCGGTCACCGACCATGGCTATCTGGTCGGCGTGATCAGCGTGCGTGACGTGATGCAAGCGCGCATGAACGACCAGGCGGTCGAGCTGGCATCATTGCAGACCTTGGCACGCTACCGGCCACACGCGGCAAACGTGCCACTGCACTGAGCCGCACAGGCACAGCAGTCTATCAACTGCGATTTGACCAAACGGGGCTGGCTGGACCATAGTCTGGCCGGTCCCGTTTGTCATTTCACAGGACGTATCGACCATGACGACGTTCCGATTGCCGACAGGAACGCTTGCTGTCGCATTTGTGCTCATTGGGCTTGCCGATACCTCGGCTGCTCGCGCCGACTGCAGCGCCCCGGCCAACCAGTTGGAGATGAATGTATGCGCCGCCGAGGCCTACAAGGCGGCGGATGCCCGGCTCAATCAGGTCTGGCGCACCCTGCGCGCCGACATGGACGAAGGCGAAAAGCAGGCCATGCTGGACTCGCAGCGTGCCTGGCTCACGTTCCGCGATGCCAATTGCGCCTTTGCGGTCTATGCCAATCGCGGTGGCAGCATCGCCCAGTACATCGAGCAGACCTGCCTGGCGGATATGACCCGTCACCGCATCGATGAGCTGGAGTATCTGAGCGGCCCCTGACGCGGACGCGGCAAGGCGGCGGTCTCGACAAGCAATCGGCCGCCGCGCTACGGCGACGTCGCCCACCAAGCCACGGGCAAGCCGGTGCTGCGCATCTGAAACTGCAGGCGGGAGAACCGCTCGGGGCGCGCGATGGTGTCCCAATGCGCCACCCAGACCTCATTCAGATACCACTGCGGTACCATGTAGAAGCCCCACAGTAGGACCCGGTCGAGCACGCGGGTCAGCAGCATGACTTCATCCAGGCTCTTCGCCGCCAGCACGCGCTCCAGAAGCTCATCCACCACCGGGTCGCGCACGCCGGAATAGTTGCCCGAGCCGGAATCATCGGCGGCGGCGCTGCTATAGTAGGTGCGAAGGCCCGGTCCCGGCGGCGCATAAAATATCAGGTTCACCGTCACGATGTCGAAATCGTACTCGTCCAGTCGGCTCTGATACTGCGCACTGTCGACCAGGCGGAACGTCGCCGCGATGCCGGCCCGCTCCAGATTGCGGATGTACGGCTGAATGATCCGCTCCAGACCGGTGGAGCGGTCGAGAAACTCCAGGGTCATGGCCTCGCCGCTGTCGGCGTTGACCAGGCGTCCGTCGCGCAGCACCCAACCGGCGGCCCGGAACAGCCGCAAGGCCCGGCGCAGATTGTCGCGGATGGCGCCGGACCCATCGGTGCCGGGCGGCACGAAAGCCTCGGTGAACACGCGCGGGTCGGCGATGCGGTCGCGATAGGAGTCCAGGATGGCCCGCTCCTCGGGCGTCGGTGGTCCGACGGCGGCAAAATCCGAGTTTGGGAAGTTGCTGGCGACGCGCGTGTATTGCCCATAGAGGATATTGCGCTGAGTCCACTCGAAATCGAACAGGTAACCGAGTGCCTCGCGCACGCGCGGGTCCGCCAGCTTGTCGCGCCGCGTATTGAGCCGGAACGCCTGGGGACCGAGCGGGTCGGCCGCCGGGATCGTGAGCTGCGTCACCCGGCCGTCGCGCATGGCCGGAAAATCATAGCCGGTCACCCACCACTGCGAGCGGATCTCCAGGCGCAGGTCATAGGCGTTGGCCTTGAAGGCTTCAAAACGCACGTCCAGGTCGCGATAGAAGTCGACCGTCACCGTGTCGAAGTTGTATTGGCCACGGCGCATCAGCAGATCGCCGCCCCAGTAGTCTCGGATGCGCTCGTAGCGGATCGACCGGCCGGACTCGACCGCCGCCATGCGATACGGGCCGCTGCTCAAGGGCGGCTCCACCGTGGTGCGGGAGATGTCACGACCTTCCGCCGACCACCAATGTGCCGGCTCCGGCCGCAGCGTCTTGGCGATCTCGACCACGGGACGCATGTCATCACGCGTGTTCAGATGCGCCTTCAGGCGATGCGGCCCCAGAATCTCCAAGGTCTCGATCGGTGCCAAGAACGAGCGCAGCAGCGGCCGGCCGTGGTCTTTGACGGCCCGCCACATGAACACGACGTCCTCCGCCGTCACCGGATGGCCATCGTGGAAGTGGGCCCGCGGGTCGAGATTGAAGACGACCCAGCTCCGGTCGTCGGGAACCTCGATGGTCCGTGCCAGCAGCCCGTAGACCACGCCCAACTCGTCGCCCGCGATCATGGTCAACGGGTCATGGATCAGCGCCAAAGAGAGTGGCGGAATGCCGCGCACCACCAGATCGTTGACTGAGTCGAAGGACGGCCAGTAGCCGGACAGACGCACAGTGCCGCCCTTGGGGGCATCGGGGTTGACATAGGGCGGATGGGTCGTGTCCGGCCCCAGGGCCGGTGCTCCGAACTGGGCCAGGCCATGCGCCACGGTGACACCGTCAGTCCGGCCATCCGCTGCGCGCGCCACGGCCGGCATGGCCAGGATCCACGCCGCCAGGGCGGCCAGCGCCACCCGCATCCCCCATCCTGCCATTCACGGTACTCCGGTCTGGAAAACAATCACCGCTTCAAGACACCCAGGCCTTCGGCGTGCACGGCAGCATCGCCGGCCGCCCAGATCTTGTCGCCGGAGTGCCTGTCCAGGGGTCGGCCGTCCCAATCGGTGATCACACCGCCGGCGCTCTCGATCACCGGGGCCAGGGCGGCGAAGTCGTATAGCTTCATGGTGCCCTCGACCACGCCGTCCTGCCAGCCCGAGGCGAGCAACCCGTAGGCATAGCAATCGCCGCCATAGATCAGGATCTTGCTGGCCGCCTCGAGACGCTCGAACGGCGCCCGGTCATCGCCCGGAAACTGCTGCGGCGAGGTCGTGCTGACGATGGCGTTGCCCAACGCCGCACACCGCCGCGTGCGCGCCGGGCGGCCATTCTGCGTCGCCGGGCGACCCTTGGCCCCCACCCAGCGGTCGGCGATCACCGGTTGGTCGATCACGCCCAGGATCGGCGTGCCATGGCGCAGGAGCGCGATCAGCGTGCCGAAGGTCGGCCGACCGGTAATGAAGGCCTTGGTGCCGTCGATCGGATCGATCACCCACAGATACTCGGAGTCCAGGTTCTTCGCGCCGTGCTCCTCACCCAGAATGCCGTCGTCGGACCGCTGCTGCTCCAGGATCATGCGGATCACGCCTTCAGCCTCGCGGTCGGCCACAGTCACCGGCGTTTGGTCCGCCTTGTCCTGAACCACCAGGCTGGAGCGAAAATAGCGACGGATCACGGCGCCGCTGGCATCGGCCAAGCGTTCCGCCAACACGACCAGCTCCGCAGGACATATCTCGGTCATGCCGCCTCCGATGGCTCGACGCGGCGCGAGTGTATCCCGAGTGCGGCAACAGCGGAAACAAAAACAAGGGGACGCGGCTCGGACCAATCGCTATGGTCCGGCCATGGTCACGTCTCAAAACATCTTCGCCGGAGGTCGGATCGACCGTGCCGCACCCCGGCGCGCCGACCCGGCCGCCGTGGCCGGCTGGCTCGCCGATGCCGGAACACGGCTGATCCCGGTCTGGCGTGGCCGAATATTGCTCACTGACCAGGACGGGGATCTGCGCCTGGCCGCCGTGCCGCCGCGGACGAACTGGCCGGACGGCGGCCCCGTCCAGTGGCCGCCATCCACCGAGCGCACGGTGGTGTTTCTGGGCCTGCTGGACGACGTGCCGCATTTCGCCGTCGACGTGTCTGACCTGGAACAACCTGTCGCCGAAGCGGTCTGCGCCCCATTTGGCCGTTTCGACGACCTGCGTATGGCCGGCGGCGCCCTTCCGGTGGACGACGCCAATCTGGCTGCCTATGCCCGCGGCCTGATGGAATGGCATGGGCACAGTCGGTATTGCGGACATTGCGGCAGCCGAACCATGCCAACCGACGGCGGCCACATCCGCCGCTGTGTCTTGGAGACCTGCGCCGCCCCACATTTCCCGCGCACCGACCCGGCCGTCATCATGTTGGTGCACGATGGGGAGTCGTGCCTGCTCGGACGTTCGGCCCGGTTCCATACCAAGATTTATTCCACTCTGGCCGGTTTCGTCGAACCGGGGGAAAGCTTGGAAGACGCCGTGGCGCGGGAGGTGTTGGAAGAGACCGGTGTCCGCGTCGATACCGTCACCTATCACTCCTCGCAGCCGTGGCCGTTCCCGCGCTCCGTCATGATCGGCTTCCATGCCCGAGCGGAACACCAACCGATCTCCTGCAACGACGACGAGCTGGAGCACGCGTTGTGGTGCACCCGACGCGAGTTGCGCGCGCGTGTGGCGGCGGACAGCCTGCGCCTGCCGCACCGCTACTCCATCGCCTATCGACTGATCGCCGAGTGGCTGGCCGCGGAGTAAGCCGCCCAAGCCACGCCCCCATACCCGGTTTTGGTACGGGCCTTGCTTTGTCAAGGCTGTGACGTCGGCTTTTTTGTTCTACCAGAGGGCAGCGACGGCGCTTTAACCGGGGCATCCCGCCGCCCAACTAAGCGTTGCGACATGGTGGCCCTGCGGCACTCTTGCGCGGTGATTGCCCCTTTCGTTGGGCACCGGAACACCGCTATGTAATCCGCCGTCCGCAGCCACGACGGACCCCGCCCCGCCGGTCGGCTTACAACCGTCGGTCGCGGCGAAGCATTGACCGATATGGGGAGAACGCACAATGATGAGTCGAGACCGGAGTCTCTGGGAGAACCGTCTCGAAGCGGCGATCGCCAACCTGTCCGATCGCCTTGAAACCCTCCGCGCAACTGTGGTCGACTATCCGCGGCCCTTGCGGCTCCAGGTCGAGCCGCAACTGGACCGGCTCCGCGGCCAGGTCAACCGGGCCCTGGCCCGTCTGGAGGCCGCCCGGCGCGCCGACGACGGTGCCTGGCTGGCAGCCCGTGCCAGTGCTGAGACCGTTTACACAACCCTGCGGACCGAGGTCGACGAGTTCCAAAGCCGTTACCTGCATCGGGCCGCCGCCTGAGGACACGCCCCCAACCATGCCCGTTTTGCGCATCGGGACCCGCGGCAGCGCGCTGGCGCTGGCCCAAGCCCACGACGTCCGTCGCCGTTTGGCGGCCGCCCATCCTGAGCTGACCCCTGCTGATGCGGTCGAGATCGTGGTCATCAAGACCACGGGCGACCGCATCCAGGACCGGCCGTTGGCCGAAGCCGGCGGCAAGGGTCTGTTCACGAAGGAAATTGAGGATGCGCTTCTGGACGGCGGCATCGATCTGGCCGTGCATTCCATGAAGGACGTGCCGACCGTGCTGCCGGACGGGCTGGAGATTGCCGCCATCTTGCCGCGTGAAGACCCGCGCGATGCCTGGTTCAGCCGCAGCGGCGCCGGGCTGGATGGCTTGCCGGCGGGCGCCGTGGTCGGCACCTCGAGCCTGCGCCGCCAGGCCCAGGTGCTGACACGCCGGCCGGAACTCACGGTGGTCACCTACCGCGGCAATGTGGAAACCCGGTTGCGCAAACTGGCCGAGGGCGTGGTCGATGCCACGCTTCTGGCCATGGCCGGGTTGAACCGTCTCGGCCATACCGACCCGCCGCCCACCGAAAAGCTGGCGCCGGAGGTGATGCTGCCGGCGGTGGCGCAGGGGGCGGTCGGGGTGGAAATTCGGGGTGCCGACCAGCGTACGCGGGACTTCCTGCAGCCACTGCGCTGTGCCCGCAGCGAGATCTGCGTGGCGGCGGAACGGTCATTGCTGGCCGTGCTGGACGGCTCGTGCCGCACACCGATCGCCGCCCTCGGTGTCCTCAATGGTGACGACGCCCTGCATTTCCGGGCCCAGGTCTTGTCGCCGCATGGCCGCCAGCAGTTCTCGACCAGCCGCAACGGGCCGGCCGTCGAGGCATCGCGGCTCGGCGCCGATGCCGGAATGGAGCTGAAGGCGCAACTGCCGCCGGATTTCTTTGCCCTTTGAGGCGAGCACCAGCATGGCCGACGCCCCGACTGCCGTCATCACCCGGCCGGCCGAAGATGCCGCTCCCTTGGCCGCAACCCTGGCTACGCGTGGTTGGCTGCCGATGCTGGAGCCGTTGTTGGCAATCGACTACGCCGCCGGCCCGGCACCGGACCTGAACGGCACCCAGGCACTGTTGTTCACCAGCGCCAACGGCGTGCGGGCCTTTGCCCGATTGACCCCGGAGCGGCACTGCCCGGTCTTCGCCGTCGGCCCGGCCACCGCCCGGGCGGCGACCGAGGCCGGCTTCGGCCATGTGACCACCGCCGGCGGCGACGTCACCGCCCTGGCGGCGCAAGTGGCCGAAGACGCCGTGCCGGCCGACGGAGCCCTGCTGCACATCGCCGGCACCGTGACCGCCGGCGACCTGTCCGGCGCCTTGCAGACACACGGCTTCACGGTGCGGCGCCTGCCGCTGTATGCCGCCCGGCAGGCCGATCACCTGAGCCCCGCGTTCCACACGCTCTGGCAGGCCGGTCGGGCCAGCGCGGTGCTGGCGTTTTCACCGCGCACGGCGCGCACTCTGGTGGCCTTGCTGGCGGCGGCCGGGGTCGTCCCCGGATGCCGGCAAGCCCGCGCCGTGTGCCTGAGCACCGCCGTCGCCGACGCCCTGCGCGGATCGGCCGAGGCGCCGCTCCCATGGCACGCCATCGATACCGCCGCCACGCCGACCCAGGACGCCCTGTTGGACTTGATGCCAGCGGTCGGGTGACCATCTGCAAACCGCCCCTTGACGGAGGTTCCCATGATCCTGACCACCACCGACCAGGTCGACGGCCGCCGCGTGATCGACCACCTGGGCATCGTCACCGGCGAGGCCATCATCGGCGTCAACATCTTCCGCGACCTGTTCGCCGGCTTGCGCGACATCGTCGGCGGCCGCGCCGGTGGCTATCAGGCGGCCCTGCGTGACGCGCGCGAGGCGGCCTTCGCCGACATGAAGGATGCGGCCGAGAAACTGGGCGCCAACGCGGTGATCGGCATCGACGTGGACTACGAGGTGCTCGGCAAGGACAACGGCATGCTCATGGTCAGCGTCAACGGCACCGCGGTCCGGCTGGGCTGAGCCGGGCTGGGTTGGGCGAGCCGGACCCGACCAGCCGGACCTGAAAGGAACCCACCATGGCTGTGACTCTCTCCGCCCTTCGACCCATGACCCTGGACGCCTTCCTGGCATGGGCCGACGACGGGACCGACCAGCGCTATGAATTGATCGATGGAGAACCGGTCATGATGGCGGTGGGGTCAAGGCAGCATCGGTTTCTGACGGCCAACCTGACGGAGGCGTTAGCGGCAGAATGCCGGAAACTTGGCGGACTTCGTGCGCTGAGCGAAGCCGGTGTCGTGCGCCCCGGGCAATCCGGCCGGTACTTCATCGCCGACATTGTCGTCACGGCGGAAACGCCCCCGGGACCGCCGTATTTCGAACACCCGGTGCTGATCGTCGAGGTCCTGTCACCGTCGACGGTCACGGTGGACCGGCATACGAAACTGCCTGAGTATCAGCAGTTTACATCGGTGCAGGAGATCGTCCTGGTTGACCAGGACCGGCCCCGGGTCGAGGTCGAGCGCCGTGGCCCCGACGGCCGCTGGCACACGGTGGTCAGCCAGGGCCTGGATGCCGTCCTCACTCTGCAGTCGGTCCCCCTCGCCCTGCCTCTACGTTCCCTGTACGCTGGCGTTTTGGCCGGAGATGCGGCGCCATAGGGCGAACACCGGTACGAGCGCTTTGTTGCAACTGTGCTCAAGCAGCGAAGCGGGTGCACAGAAAAATGTGCTCAAGCAGCGTAGCGGGTGCACAGACAAATGTGCTCAAGCAGCGTAGCGGTAGCACAGACAAATGTGCTCAAGCAGCGTAGCGGGTGCACAGACAGACAAGGACGCGCGTGGGCGCATCCCAGCCTCGGTCTTGCCCGCTGCTACTCTTTCACGGCTCCAGTCATGCTGGCAACGTAGTGCTCGACGAAGAACGAGTACAGGATGGCCACGGGCAATGAGCCCAAGAGCGCTCCGGCCATGAGCGAACCCCAGTGGTAGATGTCACCCTCCACCAGCTCGGTGATCACACCGACCGGCACCGTCTTGTTCTCCGAGGAGGAGACGAAGGTCAGCGCGTAGATGAACTCGTTCCAAGACAAGGTAAAGGCGAAGATGCCGGCGGAGATCAGACCGGGCACGGACAGCGGCAGCAGAATGCGCCACAGAATCTGAAACCGCGAGGCACCGTCGATCAACGCGCATTCCTCCAGCTCATACGGGATCGAGCGGAAGTACCCCATCAACAGCCACGTACAAAACGGAATCAGGAATGTCGGATAGGTCAGGATCAGGGCCCAAACAGTGTCGAACACACCGTAGCTGAACACCATGGTGGCCAACGGAATGAACAGGATCGACGGTGGCACCAGATAGGCCAGGAAGATCGAAACGCCGACGTAGCGGGAACCGCTGAAGCGCAGCCGCTCGATGGCATAGGCGGCGCATACGGCACAAAACAGCGAAATGAACGTGGCCGCGATCGAGATCAGCATCGTGTTCCACATCCAGGTGGGAAACGAGGTCTCGAACAGGAGCTTATTGATGTTCTGCAGAGTCGGCTCGACCACCCAAAATGGGCTGAAGTCGTCGTAGTTGTACAGTTCTTCGTTGGATTTGAAGGTGGTCACCGTCATCCAATAGAACGGAAACAACAGAATGAAGACGATGATGATCAATGGCACATACACCGTGACCACACGGTTGGAGACCGACGACCACAGGTCGACGTCCGGCTGATCGTGCCCCGCATCCTTGGCCATAACCGGCACTCCTTTCCCTGATCCTCAGTCTTTGCCGCCGTGCTGCCAGCGCCGGCGTTGCAGCCCGAAGAAGCTGAACAGGATCGCGGCCAGCAGGAACGGGATCATGGCCACGGCGATGGCCGCGCCCTCACCCAACTGCCCGCCGGGGATGGCGCGCTGGAACGACAGGGTCGCCATCAGATGGGTCGCGTTCAGCGGTCCGCCCCGGGTCAGCACATAGATGAGCTGGAAATCGGTGAAGGTGAACAGCACCGAAAACGTCATCACCACGGCGATGATCGGCATCAGCATGGGATAGGTGACGTACCGGAACCGCTGCCAGGCCGTGGCACCGTCCAGGATCGCCGCTTCATACAGCGACGGCGGAATCGTCTGCAGCCCGGCCAGCAGGGTGATGGCGACGAACGGAATGCCGCGCCAGACATTGGCGGCGATCACGCTGGCGCGCGCCAACGCAGGCTCGCCCAGGAAGTTGATGTAGCTGTCGATCCAGCCCCACTCCACCAACACCCAGGAGATGATGGAGAACTGCGCGTCGTAGATCCACCAGAAGGCGATGGCGGACAGCACCGTCGGCACGATCCATGGCAACAGCACGATGGCACGCAGAAACGCCTTGAACGGCAAATGCCGGTTCAACAGCAGTGCCAGGTACAGACCGATGGCGAATTTCAGGATGCTGGCAACGACCGTGTACAGAAACGTATTGAACACCGACAACCAGAACACCGAATCCTCGAAGAGAAACTCGAAGTTCTCCAGGCCGATGAAGATACCCGGTCGGCCGATGGTGGTGTTGGTCATGCCGAGCCAGATGCCAAGGCCGAGCGGGTAGGCCAGGAACAGCAGCAACAAGGTCGCCGCCGGCAACAGGAACAGCAAGCCCATCACATTGCGGTCATGCCCCAGAGCGGACGCCCAGGACATCTCCCGCGCCGCGGACACCGGTTGCTTGGATGTCTGCGTTTCGGCCACCATGGCGTACGTCCTCTAAAAGTACACTTTACAGACCGTAGGTTGGGGCACGGCGCGCACGAGGCCGACTGTTTCAGCACCGTCCTCGAAACGCCGTGCCCCAACATCCGACGTCTCAGCTTGCCGCACTGCCGGCTGTTGTGGCGATCTGCGCTGATTTCAACCCCAGGCTTGAAGCCGTGCTCACAGATCGCCACACCCTACGATCCTCAGATGCGGTAGTACCGCTCGGCCCGGCGGGCCGCGTTGGCGGCGGCATCGGCCGGCGAGCGCTGACCGGAGGCCGCTTCGGCGAACATGTTGACAACGATGTAGTCGGCCATGCAGGCGGCCGACGCGTAGCCCAGGTCGCCGGCAAAGCCGTTCCACAACATGTTCTTAACGCAGTCGCGGTACGGCGTATGCTTGGGATCTTCGGTCCAGATCGGGTTGGCCTCATACGCCGCCAACGGCTGGGTGATGTAGCCGATCGCCGCCTGTTGCCACGGCTCGTACTGCTCGCGCTCCCACATGAAGCGCAGGTACTCCTGCGCGGCATTGGGATAGCGCGAGTGCTGGAATACCATGGCTTGGGTGAACAGGTGCAGTTCGGTCGGCCGCCCAACCGGGCCGATCGGCATGTTGGCATGCTCGATATCGGCGGCGATCTCCTGCATGGCCGGATCGTCGGAGCGCTTGGCAGCGTAGTACACCGAGATGCCGTTGGCCGTCAGACCGATCTGGTTGGCCAGGAACGCCTTGTTGTTGTTGGCGTCGAGCCAGGACAGCGTGCCGTCGATGAACGTGCCGTACAGCTCACGGACATACTCCAGCGCCGCCACCGTTTCCGGGCTGTTCAGTACCACGGTGTTGTTTTCGTCGACCATGCGGCCACCGAACGCCCACAGGAGCGTATGCGTCCAGGTGTTGCCGTCGCCGACCGCATTGCCGAGCGCGAATCCCGGAGGCGTACCGTTGGCGTGCAGCGCCTTGCAGGCCGCCAGGAACCCGTCGGTGTCACGCGGCAGCGCCTCGTAACCAGCCGCCTCCAACATGCTCTTGCGGTAGACGATGCAGTTGCCGGCCGCGCCCAGCGGCAGGCCAATCCAGCGCCCCTCACGCATGCCGTAGCGCTGCGCCGCATCGTACCAACCACCGTACTTGTCGCCGAGATAGGTGGCCAGATCGGTCAGGTCCACCAGCTTGTCGGGGTACTGGTGCGGGTCGTCGAACCAGCCGACAATGACGTCCGGGCCACTACCGACATTGGCCGCAACGGCTGCCTTGGGTCGCACGTCTTCCCAGGATTCGGTGTCCACGCGTACAGGGATGCCGGTCACCTCGGTGAACTTCTGCGTATTCGCGGTCCACAGGTCTTCGTCGCCCTGGACGAAACGGTTCCAGCGCAGCACGCGCAGCTCGGCCCCGGCTTCCGGCTCCAGGGCGAAATCGGTCGCGCGGCCGGTGACCGGCAGGCCGGTGGCCCCGAGCACGCCGGCAGCGGCCCCCAGTTTCAAAGCATCACGACGCTTGATGAGCATTGCTTGAGACCTCCCATTGGGTGTTGCCACTTGGTTGTTGCCGTTCCGTCGGCTCTCCTGGCCGATCGGCGGATGCAGGACGGCCGGTGTGCCCCGGCCCGGGCTCCGGTCACGCCGTCACAGCCGCCGCCCGTCGGCGGCGTCGAACAGGTGACCAAACTCCACGCGCGGCTTCAGGTCGATCCGATCGCCCGGCTTCAGCGCATGCCGTTCGGTGAACATGGCGCAGATGGGCAGCGCGCCCAGCCGGCAGAACACCAGCATGCTGTCGCCCGTTGGTTCGACCACGTCGACCTCGGCGGGACAGGCACCGCCGGTCCCGGTCTCGACAAACTGTAGGTGTGCCGGCCGGATGCCGTAAGTAACCGACTGGCCGGGCTGCCCCGATACCGTGTCGGGTACTTGGAAGCGCACCCCCTCCTCGGCCATGACCCAGGCCCGGCCGTCTTCCCGGTGCAAGCGGCCTTCCACCATATTCATGGCCGGCGAGCCGATGAAGCCGGCGACGAAGGTGTTGACGGGCCTGTCGTACAGCTCCAGGGGCGAACCGATCTGCTCGACATGGCCATCGCGCATCACCACAATGCGATCCGCCATGGTCATGGCCTCGATCTGGTCGTGCGTGACATACACCGAGGTCGTCCGCAAGCGCTGGTGCAGGGCTCGGATCTCTGTGCGCATCTGCACGCGCAGTTTGGCGTCCAGATTGCTGAGCGGCTCGTCGAACAGGAACACCTGGGGATCGCGCACGATGGCCCGGCCCATGGCGACGCGCTGGCGCTGCCCACCGGAAAGCTGGCGCGGATAGCGTTGCAGGTAAGGAACCAAGCCCAAAGTCTCCGCCGCCGTGCTCACGCGGGACTCGATGTCGCGCGCATCCGCCCGGCGCAGCTTGAGGCTGAAGGCCATGTTGTCGAACACGGTCATGTGCGGATAGAGCGCGTAGTTCTGGAACACCATGGCGATGTCGCGCTCCTTGGGTGGCACCCGGTTGACCACCCGGCCGGCGATGGCGATTTCGCCGGCGGTGATCGCCTCCAGCCCGGCGATCATGCGCAACAAGGTGGATTTGCCGCACCCAGACGGGCCGACCAGAACGGTGAAGTCCTGGTCGGGAATGGCCACGTCGATGCCGTGGATGACCTCGTGCGCGCCGAACGACTTACGAACCTGGCGGATATCGACCGATGCCATGGTGATCCCGAAGAGTAACGGTGGACAAGCGCAGGACTCAGGAAAGGCCGCTGCCGGGTGGCAGACACACCAAAGATCTGTCGGTCGGAGTCACCGCAAGCACCTCCCCAAAGCCATATTCTTTGTTCCGGTCCACCGCCGATGCGGCCAGGCAACCGGTTGTTTAACCGCGACCATAAGACGCCGCGCGCCGGGCTGCAACACCAGCGGGCAGACCGGTGGTTTTTCGTGCAACCGAAAGCGCGCTACGGCGCGGTGCCCGGGGTGTTGCGCCGCTCGATCTGGCGGAACAGGGCGCTGTGATCGAGACCGCCGTCGCCGGCGGTGACCAGGTCGGTGTAGAGTCGCGTGGCCAGATCGGAAAACGGCAGATCCGGCAAGCCCAGGCCGCGCGCCGTATCCAAGATGGTGTGCAGGTCCTTGAGCTGGGTGGCCGCCATGCCGCCGGGCTGGAAGTTGCCCTCGGTCATGCGCCGGCCGTGCTGGCGCAGGATCGTGCTGTCGGCAAAGCCGCCGGCGACCGCCGCGATGAAGGCGGCCGGATCGGCCCCGCCGGCGCGCGCCATGAGGATTGCCTCGCTCACCGCGCCGATGCTGACGGCCACGATGATCTGGTTGCACAGCTTGGCCAATTGTCCGGTTCCCGACGGTCCGACATGGGTCGGCCGACCCATGGCCTCGAACACCGCCGCCGTCTGCGCCGCGGCATAGGCGGCCGGCGTGCCGCCGACCATGATGGCGAGCGTGCCCGCGTCAGCCCCCCGCGTGCCGCCGGACACCGGCGCATCGAGATGCAACACACCGCGTTTGGCCAGCAGGGCATTGTGCTCCCGCGCCGTCGCCGGCGGGATCGAACTCATGTCGATCACCAATTCGCCCTCGCCGAGGGCCTCCAGCACCGGCGGCGCCGTCAACACCGCCGTCACGGCCGGTCCATCCAGCAGCATGGTGACGACCACCTGCGCCCGCGCCACCGCCTCCTCCGGCGCGGTACACACCACCGCCCCGTCCGCTTCCAGCGCGCGCGCCTTGTCGGGCGTGCGGTTCCACACCGCCACCGGAAACCCGGCCCCGAGCAACCGCCGCGCCATCGGCTGCCCCATCAGCCCCATCCCCAAAAACGCAATCGGCGGCCTGCCTTCGCTGTGGTGGTCCATGGTATGAAGTCCTCCCGGATTCTTGTTCCTCAATGGGTAGGTCGGTGCTCTGCGCCGACATCTCACCCCCCGGCGGAATGGCGACAAAACGGCACGCCCTCCACCCATGGCGACGCAGCGGCGCGCCACCCATGGCGACGCAGCGGCGCAGACCGAAACGCCGATGTCGGCGCAGAGCACCGACCTACGCCCTGCCTGTTTCTCCCCATCGACCGGCTGCTGCAAGCCGCTCACGCTTCGTCATCCTCCGTTTCCCCCGTCAATGTGGCGAGATCGGCCAGATCCCGCGGGCGGCCCGCAGCAATTTTGTTCGCGATCAGATCTTCCCGCGCAAGCACGGTGACGGCAAGCCCGCTCTCCGGGTCGATGACGGACCGCACACGACGCGACCATGCCGCCTCGAAGGCAACGCCATCAATGCGCGTCGAAATATCGACCATGACCGGTTTGCGTCCCATGCGGAAGAAGCCATTGGTCAGATCCAGTGGCGCAAGGCCCTCGAGGGGAGCACCGAAGTCAGTCAATGCCTCAAAAAGGGCGCGCGCATTGTGCGGATCATCGCCCACAAACAGGTCCAGGTCGCCGGTGGATCTCGGTTCGCTATGGAAGGCCAGTGCATAGCCGCCCACGATCAGATAGGCCACGCCGTGGTCGTTGAGGATTTTGAGCAGGTCACGAAAATCTCGGTACATGGACGGCGTCTCCGCCGGTCGCACCGGCAACAATCGGACACCACACGAGAGCAGTTCCCGAGCGGTTTGAGTCGATCTGCGACGGCGATTTTCTTCAGAAACAATTATCTAGAGCGGATTCCGCGAACCAACGTGAGCGGAAAACGCTCTAACAAGAAACTAAGCTTGGCGTGTCCAAATATAGTAGCAAAAGCAAACTTCGCTGCTATATATGCGCTCGGAAAACTGGACTGTTTCATCC
>JANQJV010000398.1 GCA_028281465.1 Azospirillaceae bacterium
AGCGCCGGCATCCTTGCCGGCTGGACCGCCGGCTTCCAGCCGGCCCGGACCACGCCCAGCAGCCGGCCGCCAAGATGGCGGCGGTCCAGCCGGCAGGGATGCCAGCGCTCCTCGTTCAGCGCCAAAACCGAACGTGTCATCAATGCGGGCCATGGGTATT
Organism: Azospirillaceae bacterium; assembly: GCA_028281465.1. Taxonomy (GTDB): domain Bacteria; phylum Pseudomonadota; class Alphaproteobacteria; order Azospirillales; family Azospirillaceae; genus JANQJV01. Next base: position 161 of record JANQJV010000398.1, read on the forward strand.
AATTTAGGCCCACCCCTGTCCAAACGGTGGGGTCCACCTCATCATGGCCGATCCGGACAATCGAGACGGTGCCGTGGCGGTTCTGATCGCCGCACCAGCACGCCAACCGCGAATGGTTCGGGTCAACACCACCTTGCCCGCCGATGTTCTGGCACGGATCGATCGCCATGCCGAAGCGCGAGGCGTCACCCGATCCAGCTTCCTCACGACCGCCGCCCGAGGCGCCTTGGCTGAGGCGGGGTGAGGGAGTTCAGCGGAGGCCCGGCGGTGCCACCCGTGGCACCGCCCCCCAGATCAGTCGCGCGCCGGTTCGGCGGCGTGGTGCCGCCGGTGGCGCTGTCCGGCGGCCAGGCCCGCACCTTCCGAGCCGGGCCGATCGTGTTGAAGCCCGCGGGCGATCCGGCGGAAGTCGCCTGGCTCGGCGAGACCTTGGCCACGCTGGACTTCCCGGCAGGCGTCCGGGTGCCGCGTCCGGTCCGTGCCAACGGTGGGGCATGGATCGAGCAAGGCTGGATCATCTGGCAGTATCTCGACGGCTCCCCGGGCGACGGCCGTTACGCGGAGAAGCTGGCGGCAGCCCGGCCATTCCATGCCGCCACCAAGGCTTTGCCGCACCCCGGCTTTCTCGCCGTGTGCTCCGATGCCTATGCCCGGGCCGACCGGATAGCCTGGCAGGAACGCCCACCGCCGCCCGACCCCGATTTTGCGGCGTTGATGGCGCCGCTGCTACGGCAATACCAACCGGTCGCGCCGGACGATCAACTCATCCACGGTGATCTTTCCGGCAATTTCATCCTGAGCGACACTGCGACCCCGGGAATCATCGACATCGCACCGTATTGGCGCCCGGCGGCTTTCGCCGAAGCCGTGATGCTGGTCGACACGGTGTGGGCCAAGACAGCACAGGATCCGACTCCGTTCCGCACCATCGCGACCCGCCGGCAAATGACCCTGCGCGCTCTGGTGCGGCGCATTGCCGAACAAGCGGAACATGCCGCCGACGGTACGCACCCACGCGATGCGGCCCTCGCCACGGCAAAAAACCATGCGGACGCCGCGCCCAGACTGCTGGACGGGCTTGAGGCCGATCGGCTGTCGCCCGACAGAGCGGCCGCAGGATATCACTCCGTGCCGGAGTCCGGATCGTCGGTGCCGGACACCTTGGCCATCCAGCCGCGGTGTTCGGCGGAGATGGTCTCCTCCACCTGGCGCACGATCTCATCCCATGGCGCTCCTGACTCGGGCCGGTTCGCCATGATCCAATCCTGGTGAATGCGGTCGAGCCGCGCCGCCGTGGCCAGGAAGATGGTGGCCTGGGCGGTGAACCGGCCTGCCGCGGCATGCGCCGCAATGGCGGCCCCGGCCGTGGTCAACACCGCCACCCAATGGCCCAGCAACCAATCGCTCCCAGCTCCCACGCTCTCCGCCAAGGGGGTGTGCAGGGCGGTCGCGGTGGCTCCGAGCACGGCTGCGACGACGGCCAACCAGAACTCGGCGTTGCCGTAATGCTCGGCCGCCTTGGCCATCTCCTTGGCACGGGGCCGATAATAGCCATCCTTCTGCTTCAGAAGTCGCTGGGTGATGTATGCCTGTGCATCGGGAAGTGTTGGGGTCGGATCGGCGGATGGCTGCGCCTTGGCGCGCTCGAGGGCCATGTCCTCCGCCGCCTCGAGCGTGCTGCGGACCTGATCCGTCAGCGTTTTCAAGGCGTCCGGGCCGCCGTACGGAGCGGCCCGGCTGGCGTACCAGAACACGACCGACTTGATGCCCTCCGACACCGATCGGGCGCGCACCCAGTATTCCGTCGCTTTGCTGGTCAGATAGCGTTTGGCGAAAACCGCCACCAGGGTCAGACACACCGTCCCGATGATGGCGAAGACCCAAGCGGCCCCCCCGACAAGTCCGGGGGATGCGGACAAGGTTTGAAACAGGGCGCCGGCAATGCTCAGGCACAACACGGCAAGCCGCCAATGGTACAGCCGCCGCTTGAGCCGGTCCGCCACATCGCTCCACGCCAGATGATCCTGCCAGAAGGTCTCGACGAGATTCTGTGAGTCTGTCGGCTTCATGGCCAATTGCCTAAACCAGGGCGAGACTCGCCAACCATTCTTGCTGCCTTAGGGGCTTGGCAAGACGCTCCAGCCCGCCCCTGATTGACTTCGCCTGCTCCGCGGTCGGACTATGGCTTCGCACGTCCTCGGCCAATTTCCTGAACTGCGCTTCATCCCCTTGAACAAATGCCGCAGTCAGTTCCGTTGCCGTGGTCCAGAGCGTCTTTTCCCCCTGTGCATTCATCAACGCAACGACCTGCTGGTATACTTGGACCGCCTGAGCCCGATTCCCGGTCGCCACCAACGCTTGACCAAATAGATCACCAATATACGTCGATTGCGGATGGATCCTGTAGGCCTCCTCCAGAAATGCCTTCTCGGCCATGCCGTCGCCTTTCTCCCTGTGAATTCGGGCCTTGAAAGCGACATCTTCAGGATTGTGAATAAACGCACCTCCGGCCAATCTCTCCATGGTATTCAGGATTCTCTCGGCGTCCCCGACGAGTTTCTGCTCAAGATAGGCCTTTCCCAGACGCCGGAGGATGAAGACATCCCGGCGTGCCAGACGGCGGGCCATTTCGTATTGCCGCGCCGCATCCGTCGGCTGGTTGGCGGCGGCATACATGTCACCGAGCAGGCCATGCAGGCGAAAATCGATGGGGCGTGGCTCCTCCTCGTGCTCGCGACCAAACGCGATGTCGATCCAACCTTCGAGCACCCGTGTTTCCGAAAAGCGCCGCTGGTCCTGGAACTCCTTAACGCGGCGCAGCCACTCTTGTACGGTGCCCTCCGTGATGTCGAGCGGAAGCCAATCAGCCATGGGCCTCGCATCGTCCACGAACCCCCTGATGGTGCCAATCAGTTTGGTATGGTATTGTCTTTGCCGGTCCAGAGTGAGTGAATTTGAGTATATCTGGAAAATACTGTCGGCAAACTGCTGCATGCTTTCTTCGTTGAGAGCATCGACCAATTGGGTCCGTGCAAAAGGGCCAGGAATTTCGTCGGTCTTGAGACCAAGCGCCAAGGGAAACACCCGAGAGTCCTCGGAAGCGGCAGTGCCTGTCTCACCTGCATTGTTCTGCGCAGTTTGGAACCGACGTGCCATCACAGCACCTGCCACCGCACCGGCTTCCCAGATCACCCACGGTTTCTCGATGGAGTTGGTCGTCAACAGAATAACGGCGATCTCCGGCGCTTCGATCTGCTCGTTGATCCAACTGAACCAATCCTTGCCAGGCGGAATACCGCCATCAATCTTCGCGCTGGTTGAGTAGTTTACTTTGAACTGCTCGCCGAAGAGTTCGGTGATGAGCCGCGAAAGCCTGCGCGCGATATCGCGGTCGCTATGGGCATGACTGATGAAAATATTCGGCACTCTGGCCACCTCGGCGCTGCAGTATCATTGGATTATGATACGAGAGATGGATATCCGATCATGCGCTGCCGGAGGCCGTCGTACAAGTGGAAAAGGGAGCGCGTACCACCCACGGACTGCCTTCATACACGACTGCGGACCATCACACTGAACCTCCAAAGTGCCCATCAGCCGCCCGCCGCGCGCTTTACACTGCCAGCCTGCACCGGTAGCTTGCCGGTCCATTGTCGACAAGCGCATGATTGGGAGGGCAACGCATGGGCACGTTCAGCACGCTCGCGACAACGGTCGTTGTTGCGGCCGGCGCTTTGGCCGCCTTCACAGCTCCGACGGCGGCGCAAGAGCCGCTCAAGGTCGGGTTGTTGTTGCCGTTCAGCGGGCAGTATGCCTGGGTCGGCGGCAATGTGCAGCCGGTCGCGGAGATGGTGGCGGCCGAGGTGGCCGCGGCCGGCGGCATTGGCGGCCGGACCATCGCCTTCGTCCAAGGCGACACGGAAGGCGTGGTGGATGCCGGTGCGGCGGCAGCGCAGAAGCTGATCAACCTGGACGGCGTGCTGGCATTGATCGGCCCGACCTCGCTCACCTTCGCCGGTGCCAACACGCTGATCCTGGAGAGCGGCACCCCCATGGTCACGCCCACGGCCGGCACCACGGCGCTCGACCGCGCCTGCCAGGACGTGTGCTTCCGCACCGTGCCGTCGGACAGTCTGGGCGGCCGCGCCATCGCCCGCGCCGCCACCGATGCCGCGTTCCTGGGCGGTGCCGAGCCGGCGGCCACGCCGGTGCTCATGGTCGGCAACGCGCCGGCGCTGATCTCGTTCCAGGACCCGGTCACCGGCGCTTTCGCCGACTATGGCACGCCGCTCGCCGACACGGTCGTGTTCACGCCCGGCAAGCCCAGCTACCGCAGCGAAGTGCAAACCGCGCTGGCGGCCGAACCGGACCTGATCGTGCTGGTGGCCAACCCGGAAGACTCCGCGCGCATCATGACCAATGCCTTCCAGTCCGGCTATGCCGGGCGCTGGTTCGTGACCCAGGATCAGACCAACGCGGAGTACATTGCGCTCGCCAGTGCCCAGCTCGTCGAGGGCATCTTCGGCCTGGAAGAGATCGCGTCGGAAGAGGGGGCAGAGCGCAACCGCGCCTTCGAGGCGGCGGTCGAAGCGTTCAGCGGCGAGCCGCCGAAAATCTTCGCCACCAACACCTATGATGCCATGACCATCACCGCGCTCGCCATCCTGCGCGCCCACCTTCGGGACGGTACCATCGACCGCACCACCATTGCGAACAACATCCGCGCCGTCGCCAACGCGCATGACGGCGACATCGTGGTGCACGATTTCAGCTTCGGCAAAGGTGCGCTCGAAGCCGGCCACGAGATCAACTACGAAGGCCTTGTCGGCCCGGTCGATTTCAACGCGTGGGGCAACATCACCGCCCCCTTCGGCATCCGCCAGGTGCGCGACGGCGCCTGGGTCACCGTCGCCACCATGGGTGCCGACGCCCTGAACTGACATGGACGGCGGGCCAAAGCCCTTCTCCATTCGGAGATGGGAGGTTGGTTCAGCCATGGGCCGTTTTGCGAAGTCGATCACAGGGCGAGGCCCATGGTTTCGGACACGATCCGCCAGTGGCATCGGCTGTTCGGGATTGCGTTGACCGATCTGTTCAGCGACACGCCCTGGCGGGTCGAACTGGAGAAGGAGCTGGCCGTCAAGCGGCAGCTCCTCGACGTGGTGATCATCGCACAAACGCCAGATCGGGCCGGCGCCCAGCCGATGCAAAAGGATCTGGAGCTGCCCGACGGGTTCGACGATCTGCGCCGCCATAATCTGCTCACCTTTAAGTCGCAGCATGAGGCGCTGGATGGATGGGCGCTGGACGAGCTGGTCGGGCACTATGTCAGCTACCGCAAGCTGGTCAGCCCAAGGCACCGCTTGCTGCCGGAGGCGGATTTCGGCCTCTATGCCGTTTCGGTGCGCCTGCCCGACCAACTGACCCGGCAGGACCAGCTAAAACCGACCCGATGGCCCGGCGTCTTTGACATCCCCTGGCGCACACGCCATATGCGGCTCGTGGTCCTGAACGAGATCGCCGAGCACCCGCGCAACGCCGCCCTGGAGCTTTTCAGCGCAAAGGTCGATCGCGTCCGGCGCGCCACGGCAACCTATCGGTTTCGTAGTCGTGACACCAAGGCGCTGCTCTACAAGCTTTTTTTGGGACGTTGGTTGGAGTTGCCAGATATGGCCTACACAATGCAGGATTTCATCCGCGAAGTGCGCCAGGAAATTATTCAGGACATGACCCCGGAAGAACGTCGGGACATGCTGCACGACATGACCCCCGAAGAACGCCGGGACATGCTGCACAACATGACCCCGGAAGAACGCCGGGACATGCTGCACGACATGACCCCCGAAGAACGCCAGGAGATGCTGCAGCACATGTCCCCTGAAGAACGACAGGCAGCACTGCAGCGCCTGACACCGGAAGACCGGTTGCGCGGCCTCGACCCCGAAGACCGGTTGCGTGGTTTGAACGCCGAAGACCTCCGAAAACTCAAGGACCATCTGGCCAGGTTGAACTGAATGCTCGCCAAACCTTTTCCGGATCGTGGCATCTGTGCCGAAGCGGCAAAGCGGTAGCGCAGACGGACAAGATCTGTTCTCTGTGCCGACATGTCTCAACCGGTCGGAACGACACCCAAAGGGCACTGCGATGACCCCTGGCCCGATCGGCAGCGCAGGCCGAGAGGCCGTTGTCGGCGCAGAGCACAAACCGACACCGTGTGACGGCACCACCACCCTCGCCGACGTCGGGTGGGTGAGGGGTCGATAGGGCCGCCTGCTTTGACATTGCCACCGGCATGACAGATTTTCTCCAAACCGTGATTTTCGGGCTGGCCTTGGGCGGGGTGATCGCGGTCAGCGCGGTCGGGCTCACCCTGTCCTACGGCGTCACCCGCTTCATCAATTTCGCCTATGGCGACTTCCTCACTCTGGGCGCCTACGGCACCGTGCTGCTGGCCGGCTTCGGCCTTGCCCTTCCGGTAGCGACGGTGGCAGCCATGGCCTCGGTGGGTGTGCTTGGCGTTGTGATCGCGCGACTGGCCTACGAACCGCTGATGCCGCGCGGCCTGTTGCCGCTGCTGGTCACCAGCGTCGGCGTCGCCTTCGTGCTGCACAACACGGTGCGCATCTTCGCCGGCGCCAACCCAATCCGCTTTCCCATGCCGCTGCTGCGGCCGTGGCAGGTGGGGGACCTGTTCGTGCCGCAGGAACAGGTGGTCACCATTCTGGTCGCCTTGGCCGCCATGGCCGTGGTGCACCTGATCCTGACCGGGACCCTCTTGGGCAAGACCATGCGTGCGGTCAGCGACGACCCGGCGCTGGCGCGCGCCTCGGGCGTGCCGGCCGGCCACGTGCTCGCCGCCACTTGGTTCCTCAGTGCCGGCATCGGCGCGCTCGGCGGCGTGCTGCTGGCCGTGACTCAGATCACCGTGGAGCCGGACATGGGCTGGCGCTTCCTGCTCGTCGTCTTCGCCGCCGTGCTGCTGGGCGGCATCGGCAGCCCCTATGGCGCCATGCTGGGCGGGCTGGTGGTGGGTCTCGGGGTCGAGCTGGGCGCATCGTACGTTTCCGCCGACTATTCCTATGCCTTCGCCTTCCTCGTGTTGATCGCGGTCTTGCTGCTGCACCCGCGCGGGCTGTTCGGCCGGGGAGGGTGACGCCATGGATCTGGCCGCTTTCGGCACGGCGCTGCTCACGCTCGCCTTGATCTACGGCTTGCTGGCGATCGGGCTGAACCTGCAGTTCGGTTTCGCCGGTGTGTTGAATTTCGGCTATGTGGCGTTTTTCGCCGTCGGGGCCTTCACCAGCGCCCTGGTCAGCCTGCCGCCGCCGGGCAGCGATGCCTATCTGGCCGCCGGCAGCCAGTACGAGATCGGCCTCGGCTTGCCGGTCGCCGTCGCATTCGCCGCCGCTGGCGTGGCCGGCGCCCTGTTGGCCGTCCTGGTCGGCGTGACCAGCATCCGCCTGAAGACCCACTACCTGGCCGTGGCCACCTTCGCCACCGCCGAAGTGCTGCGCAGCATTCTCGCCAACGAGACCTGGCTGACCCGCGGCGAATTCGGTATCACCCATGTGCCCCAGCCGGGCAAGGGCGATTGGGTGCCGGTGGAAGTGTACCCGTACGCCTACCTCGCCGCCTGCCTGGCCATCGTTGCCGTTGTCCTGGTGACGGTACGGCATCTCGGCGAACTGCCATTCGGGCGGCTGCTGCGCGCCATCCGCGACGATGAGCTGGCGGCGCGCTGCCTGGGCAAACCCACGACCACCGCCAAGCTGCAGGCACTCATGCTCGGCGGACTGCTCGGCGGACTAGCCGGCAGTCTGTGGACCCATTCGCTGGGCGTGGTGCATGTCGGCCAGTTCGTGCCCATCGTCACCTTCCAAATCTGGCTCGCCATGCTGCTGGGCGGCACCGGCAACCATCTGGGCGTGCTGCTCGGTGCCGGGCTGCTCACCCTGATCCGCGAAGGCACGCGCTTCCTGGGCGACGTTCCCGGCCTGGCCGCGCTGGCGGCGGACAACCCGAGCTTCCTGCCATCGCTGCGCTTCGTGCTGATCGGGCTGCTGCTGATCCTGGTCGTGCGGTTCTTTCCCGACGGCGTGCTGCCCGAACGCCGACGCAAAGCGCCACCACCAACCGCCACAACACCGCCCCCAGCGACGATCGCGCCGACGCCAACCGCACCCACACCAGGGCGCCCAACCGCCGACCCGATCCTGCGCGTTGAGGGCCTGCAGAAGCATTACGGCGGCCTGGCTGCCGTGGACGGTACGAGCTTTGCCGTGCGGCGCGGCAGCATCACCGGGCTGATCGGCCCCAACGGCGCCGGCAAATCGACCGTGCTCGATCTGATCAGCGGTGTCCAGCGCGCCGACGCCGGTCGGGTCTGGGTCGGTGGAGAGGTGCCGCCGGGCAGGGCAGGACCGGCGGCCATGGTGCGCGCCGGCGTGGCGCGCAGCTTCCAAACGCCGCGGCTGTTCGTGAAGCTGACCGTGTGGGAGAACCTGATGGTGGCCGGCGCGGACGTGCAGGCTGAGGGCCTGGCGGCTGCGATCGCCGGCATCGCCACCCGGCAACGGCTGCAGCGCGAGACCGCCGCGCGCGCCGACGCCGCAATCGCGTTTCTGAACCTCGGCGCGGTGCGCGACACACCGGCCGGGCAACTCTCGGGCGGGCAACGCAAGCTGCTGGCGCTGGGCCAGCTCATGCTGCTGGATGCGCCGATCATGCTCCTGGACGAACCGGTGGCCGGCGTCAACCGCAGCCTGGCGAATGAGATTTTCGAGCACATCGCCGCCTTGAACCGGCGCGGCACCACCTTCCTGATCGTGGAACACGAGATGCCACTGGTCATGCGCTGGTGCGACCCCGTGGTGGTGATGCACCAGGGCCGGGTGCTGGCCGAAGGTCCGCCGGCCGCGATCCAGCGCGATCCACGCGTGCTCGAGGCCTATCTGGGCGGGGTGCCAGCATGAACGCGGCGCCTCCTTTGTTGCACATCGGGCGGCTGGACGCCGGCTACGGTGCTCTGCAGATCCTGTTCGGCATCGACCTGACGGTCTCGGCCGGGGAACACGTGCTGGTGTTCGGCGCCAACGGCGCCGGCAAGTCGACGCTGATCAAGACCGTGGCCGGCTTGCTGACGCCCACGGCCGGGCGCATCGATTTCGCCGGCGCCCGGCTCGACGCCCGCCCCCCCGAAGCAATCGCCGCCGCCGGCATCGGTTACGTCCCCCAGGTCGCCAATGTCTTCCCCAGCCTGACCGTGACAGAGAACCTGGAGATCGGCGGCGTTCTGCTGAGCGCAAGGCAACGCCGGGCGCGCCTGGACGACGTGTGCACCGTCTTCCCTCGGCTGGGCGAACGCCGGCGCCAGACCGCCGGCACGCTGTCTGGCGGCGAGCGCCAGATGCTGGCGATCGCACGCGCCCTGATGCCGGAACCGCCGTTGCTGCTGTTGGACGAACCCTCGGCCGGCGTCGCACCCACCGTGGTGACCCGGTTGTTCGCCCTCGTGGCCAGCCTGCGCACCACCGGCACGGCCGTGCTGATGGTGGAACAAAACGCCAAACAGGCCTTGGCTCACGTCGACCGCGGCGTTGTGTTAGAAAGCGGCCGCGTTCGCCTGACCGGCCCGGCAGCAACCCTGCTCGACAACCCGGAAATCGGCAGGCTGTACTTGGGGTCGACGGAAGCACAGGAACGCAACGACCTCACACCAAACGCACAAATTGGCGACCGATCGTAGCAACTGGGTCTGGGTTGGCCGCGGGTGACTTTACCTGTGACGGGTCTCGGACCATCCATGGAGGTTTGGCCCAACTTGGGATCGGGATGGCTTGGCGCTCATCGGCGGTTACGACCATGGGCGCAGCCGTTTGGACGAATGGCTGTTTCGCGAACTTCGACACCTGATCAAAGCCGTTGCCAAGGATCAAACCCATACGGTCCTGAGTCCAATCCAGGCCCGCCTACGCTGCAACGCTCTCCGGTTGTCGAAACATACCGGCGACGAAAACGCGACCCAGGACCATACATCACCGAACCTCCGGCACGCGGACGACACGCGTGGCCCAAGCACCCCATCCCTGCAGCCGCATAGGAACGGGGCAGATGAACGGATACTCGTGACTTGTTCCTTTTAAGGAGGGTGGATCATTGGACATCCTGTCTCTTGACCCCTGGCGCCGATTTCGTGATGTGGTTTACCTACGTTTGTCTCGAGATCGAATGGAATTGGACGTCTTTCGAGGTCGCCCGTTAAGGCGAGCGTCAACCGTATCCTGTGCGCCTATCGCCATCATAGAGAGACGCGGAAATAAGCTTAAATTCCTTAATCTGGGGGATTCCAACACCGGCCGGTGGAAGCATGGACATCCGCGCGGTGAGTTCGTCGACCTGTTCGACCACCCGCGGGTGCTTCTCGCAAAGGCTGAGGCTATTGAAGCGGTTGGTTTTTTCCTAAGAAGCCATGTCCGCAAGTGGCCCCTTTCGCCCATCGTGGTCATGCACCAATTGGACGGCTGTGACGGCGGCCTCTCTGTCCTGGAGTTGCGGATACTTAATGAGATTGCCGTCGATTCACTGGGCGGGAGAGCATTCATCCTCGGTACGCCAAGTCCCCTTGACGTTCGTCATATTGAAATGATTGCTCAGAGCTAAAGCAAATCCTGAGCAGATCGATTCAATCTGCGACGACGATTTACTCAAAAATCAAATGGTCAGAGCGTTTTACGCGAACCAGTGTCGACGGAAAATGTTCTCGATTGTTGACCGGGAACCACCCAACCCTGACGTGATCAGCCACCGGACCGCCCGATGCGCCCCATCATGACTGTGACACCCCGAGACATTCCGCCATTTCTCCCGCAAATCGCAACATTCCCCCGCAAATACGGCGGTATAGTCGACGGTTTTCGCGATCGGCGCAAATCACCACCACCGCCAGCCCACCAGATAACTGATGCGTCGGAGTCGGGGCATAACGGCCCCTCATCAGGCCCCAGCAAACCAACGTCCGTGCATGCGGTGCCCTGACCGGCCGGTCTCAACACCGATGCCGAGGGCCGCGGGCTTCGCTGCCGTCGGGGCAAACGTTGTTGAAAAACGAAGAAATTCGTGTCTTAGATGAATTTATCAATATAAAACGTGATGGAGTGAAGAATGCCCGGAGAGCGGCGGTTGCGTATCGTATCGCGCGTCATGGCGTGGGTTTGCCTGGTCTTGACGGTGTTGGCCCCTTTGGCGGTGGTGGCGACCTGGCTGGTGATCGAGCATCGTCCGGTGCCGCCGGTCATGGCGGGCCTGTTGAACGAACTCACCTGGGCCGACCGGCTGGGTGGCATGGCGCTTGGCCTGGTGCCGGTCGGCATAGCGGCCATCGGCTTCTTGGCGCTGCATGCCCTGTTCCGGCGCTTTGCCCGCGCCATCAGCCTGGACACCACCAACGCCCGGCTGCTGCAGCGCTTTGCCGTGTCGGTGCTGGCGGCGGTGCCGGCCAACATCGTGGCGGGCGCCTTGACCACCGTCTGGCTGTCGCGCGACTTCCCGTCGGGCGAGCGTATCTTGGCGTTTTCCGTCTCCAGCGACGACGTCTGGTATCTCGTTGTCGCCGTCCTGCTGCTCACAGTCGCCTGGGTGCTGCGCGACGCCGCCGAGCTAGCCGAAGACCACCGCCAGATCGTCTAGGCTCGCCCGGCCATGCCCATTGTGGTCACGCTCGACGTCATGCTGGCCCGGCGCAAACTGCGCGGCAAGGTGGTGGCCGAGGCGATTGGCATGAGCGAACAAAACTTGTCCATGCTGCGCTCTGGCAAGGTCAAAGGCGTCCGTTTCGAAACCCTGGAGAAACTTTGCACCGTGCTCGACTGCCAACCCGGCGATCTGCTCCGTTTCGAAACCGAGGAAGCGTAGAGCAAATCCCGAGCAAATTGAGTCAATCTACGACGGCGATTTACTCTAAAACCCATGGTCCGCATTGACGACACGTTCGGTTTCGGCACTGAACGAGGAGCGCCGGCATCCCTGCCGGCGCTCCGAAACAGGGCGGCCCGAGGAACCGGTCATTGTTTCGGGCCGTTGGTATAAAACCAGATGACCGGAGCGTTTTCCGCGAACCGGTGTGAGCGGACAACGCTCTAACAAGAAACTAAGCTTGGCGTGTCCAAATATAGTAGCAAAAGCAAACTTCGCTGCTATATATGCGCTCGGAAAACTGGACTGTTTCATCC
>JANQJV010000282.1 GCA_028281465.1 Azospirillaceae bacterium
GGCCGGTCAGTCGTTTGAAGTCGGCTTCCAGGGCGCCGGATCAAGCAATGGTCTCGCCCTGATCTCCACCGATCTGCCCCTGGGTGGCCAGGACGACCCGGTCGACGATCCGGTGGTGCCGACGGTCTCTATCTCGGATGTGACGGTTAACGAAGGCGACGGTACGGCCACCCTTGTCGTCACCGCCTCCGAGGCCAGCAGCTCAGACATTACTGTGGATTGGCAGACGGCCTCCGGCACGGCCAGCGCGGTCGACTTTGGCACTACCAGCGGCACGGCCACCATCGCCGCCGGAGCCACCCAGACAACGATCTCGGTGGCCATCACCGACGACGCGGCGGTCGAGGGCACCGAGCGTTTCAACGTGGTGCTGCTCTCAGCCTCCGGTGCAGACCTCGGCGATGCACAGGCCACGGTTACCATCATTGATGATGACGGTGAAGATCCGAGCGCGGGCGACGTGGAAGCAACCCTTTATCACTTCGACGAGATCAAATCCGGGAATTACGAGTCGTCAAGCAATCCGGATTTTGCCGAGATCACGGCCACAACCCATTTGGTTCAGGGGAATGATTTCGGACAGGCAGGGTATGACGGCCACAATTGGGGTGGCATCAATCCCAACATGTACCGGGGGCGCGACTATCAAGGCCGGGACCGCGAGATCGGGGAAGCCGTGGGGACCGGGCCGACCTTGTCCGTGAACCCGGGCATGACCACAGAAGAGATCGAACAGGTCATCAACGGAGCGCCGGCGGGGGCAACGGTTGAGTTCCAGGAAGGAACGTATTGGCTCACAGAGTCGATCGACATCAGCCGCGGTGACATCCATATCAAAGGCGTGTCGGAGACTGGCGTCATTATCCGAGCCGACGCCATTACCAGCGATCACGCCTTCGAGGTTTCGGGCGGGATCAACGGCAAATTGGGCTCAGAAGAAGCAAAACTGATCACCGACACCACCGCGCCGGTTCTTGCCGAAGACAGGGTGGTCGCACTCAACTCGGTTGCGGGGATCAATTCGGGTGATTTCATTGAATTCACCTACAACCACACAAGTGAGGTCAACACACGAATCACCGGCAATGGAGATGCGTTCAACAAACTGTCCTCTCTTGTAGAGATTGCCTCTGTCGACGCCGTAAACAACACGGTCACTCTTAAAGAAAAAGCGGGAATGGACTATGACCCGGATCGTGATGTCGGCAATGCCTATGTGCGAGTCTACGACCAGGAAGACTTCATCGAGAACCTTGTCATCTCTGATATGACGATCAAGTACATGGATGATGCGGAATACGATCAAATCGTGGATCCGCATGATCTGTTCAACTACAACAACTCCAACTATGGCGGTGAATACGACAACAAGGTCTCCGCCATTCGCCTTCAAGGCGTTCATGAAAGCGACATTCTCAATGTCACCGTCGAGAATGCCGGCTCCATCGGGATCTGGATCGACGCTGGATACCAGGTCGGAATACGGAACTTTACGTTCGACGGATCGCAAAATCTCGGCGGCGGCGGCAATGGCTATGGGCTTCTGTTGGACGACAGTTTCTACGGAGATTACGAGGGGCTCCGGATTGGTGGTGTCGATCACAATGGGTCCATCGCGGCCACACGTCATGCTGTCGTTTTCGATTACAGCTCTTCAGGAGCCTACAACAACATCAATATCGACTTCACCAATTCAAACATAGACTTCCATGGTGGCGCAGATTTCGGCAATATATACTACGTCGAGACCATCGATATGACGCGGACTGACCACTACAATTTCGGCGTCATGGATGATCGGTTTGTCCTCGATGATATTCGGTTCAACAGGATCCAGAATACGTTCGTATTCGATGACGTCCGTGCGCATGAGGAAGGAGACATTCCCGGATACGAAGGGTCGTTGGTACCCGGACAGGAAGACGGACAAGGCCATTGGGCAAACAATGGCTCGGCGTCTTCTTATGTCGATATTGTCTACCTCTCGGCGAATGGAGGAACTGCCCGCACATTCGGGAAGGATGACGAGATTCACAGCGGTGTCGGTGACGATGAAATCTGGGGCGGAAATGGGAACGACGATTTTTTGTTCTATGATGAGAACGGAGCCGACAAGATCCATGATTTCTCTAGCGGAGACAGGATCGGCGTTGCCCAGGACGTGAACGGCATCGGAATTGAAACCACTGCCGATATCCTGACGCGGTTGAGTCAGGAGGGGGAAGATGCGGTCCTTGATCTGGGAGGTGACAATCTGGTGGTCATCGACAACACCCAGAGTACGTCGCTCAGCGAAATGGACTTCTTCATCTTCTAGGCCCTGTGCCCATGGTCATACGTGTCGGGGTCGCCTTCTTCTGAAGACTGGCAGTATTTTGGTGGCAAACAAGATAGTGCGGTCTTGGCGGAGGCCCACCCGCCATGGTTGAACCTACACCCACGCTCGCTGGTCTGTCACCCCTCGGCGACAAGCGGACTGACGCCCGGTTCGATGGCGGCCGACTGTCGTCGGACGCGGGCTTGCTGCGCGTGCGCGAGGTCGAAAACCGATTGGGCCCTTCCAAGACGCTCGCCGATTGCATCCGGGCGTGGCGCATCCCGATGTGATGCGACCATACTGGACGAGATCATTCGGATTCGAATGATGACGATCGCTCCCGGTGACGAGGACGGCAACGAGTGCAACCGGCTTCGGATCGATCCGGTGTTCAAGATGGCGGTAGAGCGGCAACCGATCGCAGGGGCCGATCGAAACGGCTGAACTTTGCTCGCAGTCTACGGTGTCGCGGCTGGAAAACCAGCCGTCGCACACCGCGCTGCTGCGCATGGCCGGCGCCGTGATCGACCGGTATTGTGCGTCGTTTCCCACCATCCCTGATCAGATCACGCTCGATATCGACGACACGGTCGATGCCGTGCATGGCTGTCAGCAACGCCGGTTGTTCAGCGCACACTACGAGGAACATGGCTACCAACCGATGTTGTGTTCGACGGCTCCGGCCGTCCAGTCATACCAACGGCCCGACACACTGACCGGTCCTCGGGCCGCCCTGTTTCGGAGCGCCGGCCTCCTTGCCGGCTGGACCGCCGGCTTCCAGCCGGCCCGGACCACGCCCAGCCGCCGGCCGCCAAGATGGCGGCGGTCC
>JANQJV010000422.1 GCA_028281465.1 Azospirillaceae bacterium
AATGTACAATCCTCATCCTGAGCACCCAAAGGGTGCGAAGGATCTCCAACGGAAACGAGCAACCTAACGGATCTGTCATCCGAGTTCGGAGCCCTGGCCGACGGCGGCGGTTATTGACAGCCAGAGCATGAAAAGCGCGGAAAAAGGGGGCGCCGCATCGATCCGCGTGGCTACGATGCGGGAAAGAAGATCAAGGGCAAGAAAAGGCACATCCTCGTCGATACCCAAGTCTTTCTGATAAATGCCATCATCCACTCCGCCGACATCCAGGACCGTCACGGTGGCATGATTGTCATGGAAATCCTGTTCGGTCTCTTTCCTTTTTTCTTAAAGCTTTTTGCCGATCACCCCCACACGGGCAGCAGTTCTCATTTTGAGCTGAAAGGCTTGGACACGGGACATGGGATGTGATTCACCCTCCGGGTGAGGTGGCTTGAAGAGCAAATCGCGGCGCTGCGGGAGCGGTGCGGGGCCCTGCCGGACCGTCGGACGGGGCGGAACGGACGCTATACGATGGACGACATCGGAATGGCGGCGTCTTCGGTGTTCTTCATGCAGAGCCCGTCGTTCCTGGCCCATCAACAGTCGCTGGCCAAGGGTCCGGGGCACGGCCGGTCGAACGCGCACACGCTGTTCGGGTTGTCGGCGATCCCGAGCGACAACCACATCCGCGCGATGCTGGACCGCGTGCCGACCGATCACTTCGACGGTCTGTTTACCGGGATCGTCCGCGCCCTGGATGAGCGGGGCGGACTTGAGCCGATGCGCCGCCTGGACGGGCGGGTACTGGTTGCGCTGGACGGCTCGGAACACTTCTGCTCGCGTAAGGTCTCGTACCCGCAGTGCTCGACGCGGAAACGCTCGGACGGCGGAACCGAGTATTTTCATAGCTTTCTGGGCGCCACGATGGTCGCCCCGGGCCACAAGACGGCGCTGCCGCTGCCGCCGGAGTTCGTGCACCCTCAGGACGGCACGGCCAAGCAGGACTGCGAAAACCGGGCGGCCAAGCGCTGGCTGGAGCGCGTGGCACCCGACTACGCCTGGCTGCGGCCGGTTTACCTGGGCGACGACCTGTACGCCAACCAGCCCATGCGCCAGGCGATCCGAGAGGCCGGTGGGTCGTTCCTGCTGGTCTGCAAACCGGCCAGCCACAAGACCCTGTGGGAATACCTGGACGGTATCGACCTGGACAGCCTGACCGAAACCCACGGGCGCGGCACCGCCAAGAAAACCTACCGCTATCGCTGGATGAATGCCGTTCCCATCCGTGACGGCAAGGACATCCTGGCCGTCAACTGGCTGGAACTGGAAATGACCAATCCCAAGGGAAAGGTCACCCAGCGGTTCAGCTTCATCACCGACCTGCCGGTGGACCGCGATACCGTCGTCGAGTTGACCGCCTGCGGACGCACTCGCTGGAAGATCGAGAACGAGACGTTCAATGTCCTGAAAAACCAGGGTTATCACCGGGAACACAACTGCGGCCATGGCAAGGAAACCCTGGCCAGTGTGATGGTCGTGCTCAACCTGCTGGCCTTCGCCCTACACACCGGCTGCGATCTGATCCAAAGCGCGTGGCAGAAGGCCCGCGACAGGTTCCGCGCCCGCACCCGGATGTTCACCCATCTGGCGACCATCACCGAATACCACGTCTTCCCCTCTTGGGCCGCCCTCATGCGCACCCTCACAACCGGAGTCCCGCCTCCGCAACTACCCTGAACCCGCCTCTCGCCACCGGTCCATTGCACCGCCAGACCCGGCTCCGACACACTCCAACCCCATCCTGAGAACTGCTGAGATCGCACAGGGTGATCGCATTTGAAC
This sequence comes from Azospirillaceae bacterium, assembly GCA_028281465.1. Lineage (GTDB taxonomy): Bacteria > Pseudomonadota > Alphaproteobacteria > Azospirillales > Azospirillaceae > JANQJV01. Next base: position 1,825 of record JANQJV010000422.1, read on the forward strand.
AGCGATGCTTGATCTGTCATTGCGAGGAGCGTGAGCTCCGAAGCAATCCAGGGCACCCGGCACGACCTCCGCCCCTGG
>JANQJV010000286.1 GCA_028281465.1 Azospirillaceae bacterium
GCCGGCCGCCAAGATGGCGGCGGTCCAGCCGGCAGGGATGCCGGCGCTCCTCGTTCAACGCCGAAACCGAACCTGTCGTCCATGCGGGCCGATGGTATAAGGCAGTGGTTGGGATACCCTGTTTCTTGAGCGCAGCACCAACACGCCAGTCGTAACCGTTTGTGAACCGGGACTCGGTGCCATGCCGGCAGGACATGGATTGTTGCAATGTCGTGATGCTGCGGCTATAAGGCGGGGTTTGGTGGGCGGCTGGGCCGGGGCGGATGGTCCCGGGGCATGCCTTGTTGCCCGTGACCAGCCTTGAGGAAGGGACAAATGCCCAAACTGAAGACCAAGAGCGGCGCCAAGAAGCGCTTCAAAGTCACGGCCACCGGTAAGGTGCGCGTGCAGGCCCAGGGCAAGCGGCACGGCATGCGCAAGCGCCCGCAGAAGATGATCCGCAACGCCCGCGGCATGATGGTCATGTCCGAGCCGGATGCGCGTATCGTGCGCAAGAATTTCCTGCGCAACGCTTGATCTGGGAAGGAGTGACGACCGATGGCCCGCGTCAAACGGGGTGTGACCACGCACGCCCGGCACCGCAAGATCATTAAACTGGCCAAGGGCTACCGCGGCCGCAATCGTACCAATTTCCGCATTGCGATCGAGAAGGTCGAAAAGGCGCTGCAATACGCCTATCGCGACCGACGTAATCGCAAGCGGGACTTCCGCGGCCTGTGGATCCAGCGCATCAACGCTGCGGTGCGAACCCACGGCCTGACCTATTCGCGCTTCATGGGCGGCATCAAGAAAGCGGGCATTGCGCTCGACCGCAAGGTTTTGGCCGATATCGCCGCGCGCGAGCCGGACTCATTCCGCGCCATCGTCGACCGCGCCAAGGCCGCCCTCGACGCGGCGTGACGCGCCCCTCTCTTGGTGGGAGAGGGACGCTGAAAGCGGCTGGGTGCGGGGGCGCCGCTGGGCGGACGGCAACATCGCTCAGGCCGAGACGCCCTTCACCCACCGCCCACCAGGCCGCCAACATTCGGCGCGTTGCCAGCAGCGTGGCGGCGGCCTTGACTTGGCGAAACGCGTCGATCATGGGGGCCAGGTGCAGGTCGGCCAGGCTGATGCCGCCGCCGAGCAGGAATGGGGCCGCCCACGATCACGGCCATCGCCGTCTCTCGCCAGTCACTCGAACAGCGCCAGATGGTAGCGGGTGCGCAGCAGGTCCTTGAGCCGCCGGGCGTTCTGGATGCATTCGTGGAACTGGGCCCGGTCCAGGCCGCCCAGCCGTGCAAGGTCGAGCGTGCTGTCGGTGGCTGCCGCCGTCCCCGTGCGGGCGAGCTGCGCCTTGGTGCGGAGCCGCTGCAGGCTGTGCAGGCTCTCGGCCAGGTCCTCGGCGAATGCCCGGTCGAGCACCCCAGCTTCGGTCAGCGCGGCCAGGCGCCGCACGGTGCCGGTCGCCGCCAGGCGGTGTTCCAGCGCCAGCGTGCGCACACCGTGCACGATTGGGAAAATGCCGGCCTTTTTGACGTCGATCATCTGGCGCCGGTCGCCGCGCAGGATGGCGAGCAGACCGGCCGACTGCGGCTGGTCGTCGAAGTTCAGGGCGGCACGGGCGAAATGCGAGAAGAAGGCGGCATTGGCGGACAGGTGTTCAAACAGCCCGCCGCGCACCCGGGCCAGCAGCGTTGCATCGCCCGCAACCACGGCGGCATCGACGAAGATCGCCAGGTTGAGCAGCGCCTCCTCATTCGGTGTGTGCACCCATTGCCGCACCCGGTGGTGCCAGTCCCGGACACTGAGCCGCCAGTCCGGGTTGCTCACCATGATGTGGCCGGGGCAGGGCGGATAGCCAAGCTGCACTAGATGCTCAGTGAATTCTTCAGCAATCTTGCGCAGTGACGGCCCATGGGTGTCGTCGGCGACGATCAGGCCGTTGTCCTGGTCGGTGCGCAGAATCTGTTCGCCGCGCCCTTCGCTGCCCATCACCAGCAGACAGGATTTGTCCAGCAGCCGGGCCGGGGCCAGCATCTCGTAAAGGCGGCGGAACACCCGCCGGTTCAGGTCGGTCACCAGGTTTGCGATCAGCCGGCTGTCCACGTCGGCGTCCTGCAGAACGCCGATCATGGCCTCGAGCGAGGCCACGGTCTTGCCCAGCGCGACCGGGTGGGCGGCGTGGTCGATGCGTCCGGCAATGATGTCGGATCGGTCGGCCAGCACGCGCAGGATGTCGCCTTGCTCGAGCACCCCGGTGATGGACGTGGCGTCGGCGCCGACCAGGATGTGCCGCACGCCATGGTCGCCGAAGCGCGCCAGGGCATCGAGCACACTGTGGTCGGGGCTCAGGCGTACGGCCGGGGCGACCGCCAGTGTGCCGACGGGATCGGTCGCCGCGTGTCCGTCGAGCAGCACGGCGTTGCGCAGCGCCGGCCCGGTGACCACGCCGATGCCGCCGGATTGGCGCACCAAGGCGACGTCCACGCCTTCGGCCCGCATCTGCCGGGCCGCTTCATGCAGGCTCGTGTCGGCATCCAGATACAGCGGTGGGTGTGCGGGGGCCGCGCGCAAGCGCGCAAGGCCCACCGCGGAGATTTCCCGTTCGCGCAAGGCGGCCGAGCGCGCGATCAGCCGCTGCGCGTGCCGGCGGATCAGCACGTCGCCGAAGCCGCGGTTGCGCCGGACCAGGTCGAGCACGGCGGCATGCGGCAGCAGATGGCACACGGTGGTCTCGTCGGCGACGAAACGCGTGTCGACCGGGGTGCCGAACAGGGTCCGCGTGGCGAAACTATCGCCGGGGCCGAAGCGCGCCACGGTCTCGAAGCCGTCCTGTTCGGCCACGGCGCCGCTGTGCACGACGAACAAATGGGCCGGCGGTGTGTCGGCGCTGACGATGCAGGTGCCTTTAACGAAGCATGCGAGGGCGGCGTGGTCGGTCACCGCGGTCCGCTCGACCTCCGTCAGTCGATCGAACGGTGGCACGGAGAAGTCGAACGCCGTATCGGTTGCCGAGCCGTCGGGCGCGGCGGGCGGGCGGTCTGCCGTGGCTGCCAGATCGGTCGACAAGGTGCCGGCCACCGAATGTGTGGATGCGGAACCAAACCCGTCCAGGCCTACGGCAAAAGCCTGTTGAAGGCAAGCGTCTGACGGGGCAGCCCGATTATGCCACGATGGTCAGCACCGAGGCGGTGAAAGCGGCGGTGAGCGCCGTGGCGGCCGCGGCGCGGATGGGGGTGAGGCCCTGCGAAACACGCAGGGCTTGGAACAGGCCGGTCAAGACCGCGACGCCGCCGGCCGCAGCCAGCGCCAGGAGCATGGTTTCGGGCAAAGTCGCCGCCTGGCGTGCCGGACCCTCCAGGGTCGAGGCCGCGATCAGGGGCAGGGCCGGTGCGGCCAAGGGCAGGACGTAGGCGCCCGCCCGATACAGCATCAACAGATGGCCCGTGCCACCGACACCCCGCGTCATCAGCCAGGCGATCAGCGTGCCGCCGGTGTGCACCACCACAACGATCAGCAGCCCGGCCAGGACGTTGCCGCCGTAAAGCACGGCATCGGAGAACCGCTCGACCGGAATACCCGCCAGCTCCACCCCGCCGGCGCGCTGGACCGCCGCGAGCAACGCGCCGTAGACGGCGCCCGTGCCGATTAGAAAGCCGCTGATCCACCATGCCGCCCTTGGGCTGTCGCACGCATGGGCGAAGGCCTGCGGGCGCAGAAGAATCAGGTCGATGAGGGGGTGAGGCATGGCTGATCTGGCGAGGGTTGGCGGGTGCCAAAGGCGAGCACGCCTTCAAACTTGACCGAAACCGGGATGCGCATCAAGATTATGCCCATGCGCACGGAGGGGGGTGATGGGCCACTTGGCGACCCTGGATGTTGAAGGGCCGCTGGCCCGCCTTGTGGAACGCGCGGCCGGCGGAGAAGACCTCATACTCGGCAAGAACGGCGTGCCGATGGCCAAGCTTATGCCGCTGCCGCAAGACGAACGACCGCGACGTCCTTCCGGCGCGCTTCAGGTCATAGGGATGGATCCGGATAAGGCGAGGAAGGACAAACTGCGCATCCTCGGAACGCCAACCGTTGCCCTGCAGAAGAGCGGCTGTTCCCCACGTCCAATCGATCCTGGCGATGCCGAGCTGGCTGGCGGCCTTGACTGGGGTCATGACGATCCATCCGACCGGATGTTGGTCGCTCAAGCGCCGTCGCTCTGGTTGGCCCTCGTCCATGCCGACACGAGAATTCAGGTGTTTGATGCCGTCGCGCAGCGATGCGCCCGTTAGGGCGCTCAGTGGCGACGGTCCAATTTCCTCATCGAGCAATCCCAATGCCCCCATCCCCCTTTCCCCGCCCGGCGTCGGTCGCCGCGTTTGCCGCTTTGGTTCAGGACTTGCCGCCCGGTGATGCCGCGGCGGCGGCGGCGGCGGCCGAGCGGCAGGCCGGGCTGACCAAGCCGACCGGGTCGCTCGGCCGGCTCGAGGATTTGGTAGCCTGGCTCTGCCGCTGGCAGGGTCGGCACCCGCCGCGGCTCGAGCACGTGAGCACGCTGGTGTTCGCCGGTAACCACGGCGTCGCCGCCCGCGGCGTGTCCGCCTTCGCCCCTTCCGTCACCGCCGAGATGGTGGCGAATTTCGCTGCCGGCGGGGCTGCCATCAACCAGTTGACGCGGGCCTATGGCTCGGATTTGCAGGTGGTGCCCTTGGCCTTGCACCGCCCGACGGACGACTTCTGCACCGCCCCGGCACTGGACGACGACGGGCTGCTGGACGCGTTGTCGACCGGCTGGCAAGCCGTGGCCGCCGCGGTCGGTGGTGCCGAAGACGAGGGCCCGGGCCGCGACCTGTTGCTCATCGGCGAAATGGGCATCGCCAACACCACGGCCGCCGCCGCCTTGGCGGCCGGCCTGTTCGGCGGTGATGCGGCCGACTGGGTCGGTCCGGGCACCGGCGTCGATGGCGACGGGGTGCGGCTCAAGACCGCCGTCGTCGACCAGGCCTTGGCCCTGCACCGGCCGGCCATTGCCGACACGGCACCGGAGATGGCCGCTTTGGAAACCCTGCGCCGGCTCGGCGGCCGGGAACTGGCCGCCATGTGCGGGGCCGTGTTGGCGGCGCGCCTGCAGGGCGTGCCGGTGTTACTGGATGGGTTCGTGTGTGCGGCGGCGGCGGCCGTGCTCCACCGCATGGCCCCGGATGGTCTGGCGCATTGCGTCGCCGGCCATGTGTCGGCCGAACCCGGCCACGCTCGCCTGCTCGGCCATCTCGGTCTGCGGCCGTTGCTCGCCCTCGACATGCGCCTGGGCGAAGCCTCCGGGGCTGCCGTCGCGCTCGGCGTGGTGCGCGGCGCGCTCGCCGCCCACACCGGCATGCACACCTTCGATCAGGCCCGCGTCACGCCACCGGCGTGACGCTCCCACACCGACAAAAATTGGAATTAATACCAACGGCCCGACACAATGACCGGTCCTCGGGCTGCCCTGTTTCGGAGCGCCGGCCTCCTTGCCGGCTGGACCGCCGGCGTCCAGCCGGCCCGGACCACGCCCAGCAGCCGGCCGCCAAGATGGCGGCGG
>JANQJV010000290.1 GCA_028281465.1 Azospirillaceae bacterium
CCGCCGCCATCTTGGCGGCCGGCCGCTGGGCGTGTCGCGGGCCGGCTGGAAGCCGGCGGTCCAGCCGGCAGGGATGCCGGCGCTCCGGTGAACTCATTCTGTTACCGAACGTTTTTTGCGCGAACGGCGCCCTCCGGTCGGCGGCCGGGGCCGGCCCGAGGACTCGTGCCGTCCCGGCACTTGACTTGGCTCCCTGGACCTCAGGCACAAGCGAAAGCCCAGGATGCGGGGGCGGTCGCCCGGGCGACGCGCAAAGCGGTAGGCCGACCGCGCGCGCCCGGCCTCGCCGAACCAGGAGCCGCCGCGGCGGACGCGGTGCGCCGTCTCGCTCTCCAGGTCCTCCGGGCCGCGCGGGTCCACCTGGGCCGCACCATCGTAGGTCCGAAGGCCGTCGGCGCACCATTCCCACACATTGCCGTGCATCTCGTAAAGGCCCCAGGCGTTGGGCGGCAAACTCTTCACCGCCACAGTTTGTCGCCGGAATTCGCCTTTGTCGCCGCCATCGTAAGGGAAATTGCCATCGTAGTTCACCTGCGCCGGGCTGATGGTGGCGCCGAACGAAAACGGCGTCACCGTGCCGGCCCGGCAGGCGTATTCCCATTCCGCCTCGGTGGGCAGACCGGCGTCACAGCCAGGCACCAACGCCTCCAGGCGCCGCAGAAAATCCTGCACGTCGTGCCAGCTCACCTGTTCGACCGGCCGGTCCGGCCCTCGAAAATCGCTCGGGTTCTCGCCCATCACCGCCTGCCAAAGCGCCTGCGTGCACGCCGTGTCCGCCAGCCAGAAGCCCCGCGTCAGCGTCACCGCATGTTGCGGCCCCTCATCATTGTATCGCTCCGGCTCGTCTCCCGGCGACCCCATCCAAAACGTCCCAGGCTCGATCCAGCGCAGGCGCTGGACAACGGCGCCGGCATCGGGCGACAGCACGACCTCGGCCCATAAGCCGAACGGATCGTCGCCCCACGCGTCGGCAAACGGCGGCGGAAACGGCCGGGGAAACCGATCCGACAGGTCCATCGCCGTCAAGGCCCCGGTGCCGGAGCGGCCACCCGGAGGGCGTTCGGCGCGGCGTTTCCACGTCCGCCCCTACCAGCGCTCCGGGGGCCTTGCGGTTCGCCGCCAGGGCGTGAGCCGTGGCGGACGGGATGTGCCCACGTCAACGACTTGTATGCCATGGACTCAGTTTATCCGGGAACCACCGTCGGGTCATCCCGCGCCGGCTCCGTTGGCCCCGTTGCCCGCCGGCCCGTTGCGCCGACATGCGTCGGAAACGGCGCCGAAACAAAGCGCACGGAGACCAACGGCTTTCGGAGCGCCGGCATCCTTGCCGGCTGGACCGCCGCCATCTTGGCGGCCGGCCGCTGGGCGTGTCGCGGGCCGGCTGGAAGCCGGCGGTCCAGCCGGCAGGGATGCCGGCGCTCCGATGAACTCATTCTGTTGCCGAACGATTTTTGCGCGAACGGCGCCCTCCGGGCGCCCCGGACCTCCCTCCGGTCGGCGGCCGGGGTCGGCCCGAGGACTCGTGCCGTCCCGGCACTTGACTTGGCTCTCTGGACCTCAGGGACAAGCGAAAGCCCAGGATGGGGGAGCGGCGGCCCGGGTGATCCGCAAGGCGGAAGGCCGACCGCGCGGCCCTGGCCTCGCCGATCCAGGAGCCGCCGCGGTAGACGCGGGGCGCCGTCTCGCTCTCCAGGTCCTCCGGGCCGCGCGGGTCCACTTGGGCCGCACCATCGTCGGTTCGAAGGCCGTCCGCACACCATTCCCACACATTGCCGTGCATCTCGTAAAGGCCCCAGGCGTTGGGCGGCAAACTCTTCACCGCCACAGTTTGTTGCCGGAATTCGCCTCTGTCGCCGCCATCGTAAGGGAAATTGCCATCGTAGTTCACCTGCGCCGGGGTGATGGTGGCGCCGAACGAAAACGGCGTCGTCGTGCCGGCCCGGCAGGCGTATTCCCATTCCGCCTCGCTCGGCAGACCGGCGTCACAGCCGGGCACCAACCCCTCCAGGCGGCGCAGAAAGGCCTGCACGTCGTGCCAGCTCACCTGTTCGACCGGCCGATCCGGCCCTCGAAAATCGCTTGGGTTCTGGCCCATCACCGCCTGCCAAAGCGCCTGCGTGCACGCCGTGTCCGCCAGCCAGAAGCCACGCGTCAATGTCACCGCGTGCTGCGGCCCTTCATCGTCGTCTCGCTCCAGCTCGTCCTCCGGCGACCCCATCCAAAACGTCCCCGGCTCGATCCAGCGAAACTCCTGTCGGGCGTTGCCGCTCTTTGTGTTGATGGTGAGGTCGGCAAAGACCCCGAACGGGCTGTCCATGCCGAAGCGGATGGTCGTCGGGCCATCCTCCCTGGCCGCCGCCTCGACCAGGTCGGCAACCAGATCATGGTGCCGCGCGTCCGGTCGAACCTCCGCATGCAACCGGGTGTTCACCCAGCGCGCGGCCTGGCCGACGAAGGGTGGGCTCTGCACCGCCAACTCATCGCGCCCCAGGCTCCAGCCATAGGCCCCACGCGGCCGGCGGACCGGGGCGACGGTCCGGGTCACGGCGTACGTTTCGAGCGCAACGGTCCCCGGTGCGTCAAGCGGCAAAAGGCCGGCCGGCAAGTCATGTGGCAGGAGCCATCGCCCCTCATCCTCCAGTTGAATCCGTATTCCCGAACCATCCAACGCCAGGGGGCCACCGAGGCTGCTCTGCCCTGGTCCGGGCGGCACCGCCTGTACGCTGAGCCATCCCTTGCGTGCGTCCTGTACCAAGTAACAGGTGGTTGCGTGTGCTGGGCCGACCCCTGGACCCGACGCCGAAAGGCATTTGGCCAGTTGCCTCAACACACCAAAACGATCGGGCAAATCCGTGTTTGCCGCCCGGCGCCAGATGCCCCGGGCCACCGCCGGCCAGTCACCGTCTACTCTCAGGGTCTCCGGAAGGGCGAAGGTATGGCAAAGTTTCCAGAGGAAGGTGATGGCCTTTTCAAAATCCCGTCGGACCTCGGGCGCACGCCGCTTGGCCTCTTCGGCGGCGCACGCCCACCACAGCAGCCCTTCTTCATGGTTCAGGGTGACTGCCAGATGGGCGTGATGGCTTTTTCGTAAGGATGCCAGATCAAGCTGCCGTTGAGGCAGCATGGTCCGGAATCTCTCCAGATACCGTGCCTGCCGGCCGATCTTGACGGTCGCGGCGAAGCCGGCCTCGACGTCCCCATGGCACCAAACCAGCCCCTCCAATGCGGCATCCTGTGGCGCCACCGGGTTGAGCCGGCGCATGGCCCGCAGCAGCGGCGGGTCTACGCGGCGCACCGCGGCGACCATGGCCAGCAGATCGTCAAGGCCTTCCGGTCCGATCGTCGTTTCGCCTTCCCCGCGGGCGGGATGAACGGCGGCGTCCGGGCTCCATCGGATCACCGGGAGAGATCGCGCCAGGGCGCCATCCAGTTGCTGGACGCCCAACGGCGCCAGGACCATGGGCCGAACCTGCGCCACGCCAAGCATGGTTATGAACCTGTCCCAGGACTGCGCTGCCGGCGATGCCGAACCCTGCAGCCGGCCAAGGTCGCTGACGATGAGCACGGGTGTCCGCGCAAGAGGCATGGCCAGGGCCCGATCCCGCGGGATCTCTCCGATGCGCCGGCGAGCAGCCTCGACCCAGTCGGTCCAGGAACCGAACGGGCCGCAAGACAGAACGCGGAGCGAAACGCCCGAACGGCCGCACAGGCGATGCAGGCGAGCGGCCAGCCGGTGCATGTCCGCCCGATACGGCCACAAGCGGTCGCTGAAATCGAGGAACACGACCAGGTCCGGATGCCATCGCCGCACCGCCAGTCTCGGCAACCTGCGGGGCATGCGGCCCGACGCCAGATTGGCGATCAGGGCGCCGACGTCCAGCCCGCCGCCGCGGGTTGCGTTGAGATACCGCCGCAGCGCCGGCAGCAGCCGCGCGTGCGGTACCAGGTCTTCATGGGGAATCGGGATCCGATCCGATAGCGGGGTGGTGTCCGTGTCCTGAAGCGGTCCGGCAAATTGGCTCGGCGGGCCGACGTTCTCGGCCACGGCCGTTTGCGAGACCGGGTGATCAACCGCTGTCCAGGCAAACGGCATGCGCAGCGGCAGGCGGTACCCGCCGGGTTCGGACGCCGCCGGGCTGTCGTTGGGGCGCCGGGGGCCGGTGAACGGCTGCCCCGGGCTGGCGGTCTCCTCCTGTCGGACGTAGCCGAACCAGCCGGTCTGATCGATCTGTAGCGCCATGTCTTCGCATGGGGCGGCGGCAAGCCTGCGGAGGAGGTCGGCACGGCCGGCGGTGCCCACGGCAGTTAGTCCTGCCCGCTCGCTGCCGAGACCGGGGCCTGCCGCTGTCCAGCGTGCTTGACCAGAGCGTAGACGCTGATGCGCCGCAGCCATTCGACCTGCCGAGCCGCACGGTCCTGTTCCGGTTCGTCCTGGGTCAGCTCATGGAGTGCCGCGAGCAAATCGACGTATTCGGCCAGCCCGACGGGCGGGTAGCCGGCGCGGACTGACGCCGTCCTGTCCTTTTGCACCTGGGCGGCCGCCTCGGAACGGGCCGCGTCGGTGACGGTCAAGTGGCTGTGCACCCGGCCACGCCGGACCAGCCAGTCGATGAAAGCCTGTTCGCCATCCGGCGGGCTGAGGTTCAGGACCACACAGCGCCGGACAAACGCCGGCGGCAGTTCCCGCTCTTCATTGGTCGTGATGATCACCAATGGCAGCCGCTTGTCACCGACGGAGACGACTTTGTGGTTCAGGGGCGGCACCGTGAAGCTGCGGTTCCCCAGGACGTCAAGCAGGGCATTGGGCACGTCTGCATCGGCCTTGTCGATTTCGTCGATCAGCAGCACCGGGATCGTGCTGCACTGATCCTGCATGATCATGGCCTGCCACAGACGGCCGCGGCGGACATAGCGGTCATTGGTGGGATCGAGTGCGCCGGGGATCTGGGCGTCGGAAAGGCGGGCCACGACATCGAGGTGATAGAGGAGGTCCAGAGCTTCAAATCGCGGGTGGATGACCTCGACCAGCAGATTGTCGTCGCCCAGCACCTGCGCCGCGGCCCGCGCGATCTGGCTCTTCCCGCTTCCGGCCTCTCCGCGCACAAGCAATGGTCGCCGGGCCGCCCAAGCCAGGATCAGGGCATCGATCTCTTCCCGGCTCCACAGGTGACCGGCCGCCGGAAACCGCTCGCTCGCGGGGAGCATCGCCATGGTTTCCGGTTCAAGCGCCAAGAAGGGATTGGCAGCCGAGGTCATGACGCCCCCTGGTGGCCGTGCAGATCGACCCAAAACTGCTTGATATGCTGTTTGAGGAGCACCGGGTCGATGCGCAGAAGCACCTCTGCAGTCTCGTCGGGAAGCAGGACCGGAACTTTGTGGTCCAGCGCAAAGCGGTGATGGGGTTCGCCGTCAATATGCCCGTGGATCACGACCGCAAGGGCCTTCTTTCTTACGCTCTTGAGCTTGCGCAGAGTGACCAGGAGATCGGCCCGCTGGTCGGGCGTCAGCGGTCCGTCGCTCTCGATCACGTCCTGTACGCGCGGATCGTTCTTGAACACGGCATAGTAGAGGGCACGCTCAAAATCTGCGCCCGGATCCTGGCTGACAGCCGGCACGTGCACCCGGTAGACGCACGCGCTTTGGGGCAGCCCTCCCTGCTGGCTCGGTTCGAGGATCAATGCGCCGCCAAACAATGCGGCTGTTATGATCCCATAAATCACCGGCTCCGTGGGCGTGACATGGAGAACATAGTCACCCTGCCGATGCGCCGCCCGATCGACGAGCCGGAAGGCGGACAGGCAGTAGAGCGCGGCTGCGGCTTCTTCGGCCCGGTTTCCGACGGCCTGGTCGCGGCCGGGCGGCGTGTCCAGCGAGACGGCGGCGGCGTGGACGATATCGAAGAGGGTCGGCAACGCCTCGTCGGTGAGAACGACGTCGGCGAACCAGTCCACAATCTCCTGCGGCCGACCGGGCGCCGGCCGTACATTGAGCTGATCGGTGATCTCTGCTCGGAGCGCATTCAAGAGGAGCTGAGCACCGGGGTCCGCCAGCAGTCGTGCCGTGAGCTTTCGGTGGGCATCACCGATGGCCCAATCGCTCGCAGCAGCGCCGTTGCCGGCCGGTTCGTCACAGATCAAGCGAAGGATGCGGCCGTTGCCGGACGGGAAACAATGTTGGTTCCACCAAGGTCTCAGCTTGACCGGAATATCGTCGTAACTCCCGCCGTCGGACAGGACTGGAAAGAATCGGTCATTCCGCATGGCATGATCATACATGTATTGCGTGACGATGGCGCCTTCGAACGTGGCGCCATGGCCAACCCCGGGATCCTCCCGCTTATCCCAGCGGTCTTTGAGCCTGGGTGTGCAGATAATCAGAATGACATCGGCATCCCGAATGCAGTCTTCCATCCAGGTGATCCAGCCTCGCTCCGGCGGACGGACCTCGTACGCGTGATCCGACCAGACTGCGCAGCCTTGCGCGCTCAGCCATTGTGCAAGACCACGAACCTGATTTCGGACAGTCTCGTTTTCATGGGCATAAGAGATGAAGACGGTCTTTCGTGAAGGCACTCTGCCCGTCATCACTTCGTCTCCGGCGGGGTGGTGATGCAGGGTGTCTCGATGCCCGCAGACGACAAGCACAAGACGACAGCGCTTGCCCTGGTCAGACCTGCATTGATCCGATCAATGATCGAGTCTCCGATGTCGATCTTCCACACATCGAGCCAGACATCATGGCCATGCGCGGTCAACGCATCGGCCCATTGCCCGGCCGGCTGCGCGTCGGCGTCGCGATGGGAGATTAAGACGGTCGGCATTGGCGCGAATTCCGGAAGATCCAGAGACTCCGGCAACAGGTTTACAGCCATGTGTCTGTTGCCGCAATAGCCTCTCACTGTAATTCCGTTCGCTATGTTCCATTCTATGTGGAAATATAGGTCTCTCGGTAATGGCGGAGATTTCTCTCGCGCACACGCAAGGCGCGGCTCGTCCGGTTCGCGGTCGAACACTGGGGCGTGGCCGGGGCGGAGGTGCTTGTCCTGCCCGGCCGGCCGCGGCGGCACCGTCCCCCAGGTCCATGCCATGTATGCCTGAACGACAGGGTTGTTGGTACCGCCCCCACACCGCGACCGGTTGGGACTCCCAGAGGCCTGTGCATTCTCGAGCGGATCACACCCGCTCAGAGCATGCGGCGTGCGTCGAGGAAGGACTGCGCTTCTTCCTTCCTCTCAAAGACATGCGGGGCGATGTTTCGTTCTGCGAAGGCCTCGCCCATTTTCATGCGCATGAAGCCGTTGGTGGCATATCGGGCGATATTGGAGAAGTACTTCTGTAGAAAATACCGGTCCATCGCAACGTAGTCATCGAGGACTTGGTCATCAATGTTGAACTTGTCATAGTTGATGATGACACCCACTCTTCTGCCAATTTCCTGGCATCGCTTTTCGCATTCCAGCCATATGGCGTCGACATCAGACTTGGTGCGCAGATACATGCCTTCCCAATTCAGGAACAGGATGCCTCGAATTGGATCGTAAGTCACTCGATCCGGCAGATCGAGATTGAGCAACTCGCGTTCGAGCCCGATCAACTCGGGCCTGAAGATGCGCGCATCCATGGTTTCGACGTCGCCGATCACCGGTTCGAAGTCCATATGGGCCAGGATATCGCGTTCGACGTCGATGCCCGGAGCGACTTCGACCAGAACCATGCCGCGTCGATCACGACGGAAGACGCAGCGCTCGGTGATATAGAGCACCGGCTGCTTCCGCTCGGCGGCGTAGTCGCCGCTGAAGGAGATCTGTTGCACCCGGGCGACGAATTTCTTGGCACGGCCTTCCTGAAGAATTTTCAGCGTGCCGTCTTCGGCCGCGATCTTGAGGCCACCGGCGGTGAAGGTGCCGGTGAACACGACCGAGCGGGCATTCTGGCTGATGTTGATGAACCCGCCGCAGCCGATCAGCCGGTCGCCGAAGCGGCTGACGTTGACGTTGCCGCGGTCGTCCACTTCGGCCAAGCCCAGGCACGCCATGTCCAAACCGCCGCCATCGTAGAAATCGAACATCTGGTTCTGGTTGAGCACGGCATCGGAGTTGATGCCGGCCCCGAAACTCGGTCCGCTGGCCAGGACGCCGCCGATCGTGCCGGCTTCCGTGGTCATGGTGACGTAGTCGATGACCTTTTCTTCGTTCGCCACGGCAGCGACACCCTCCGGCACGCCGACGCCGAGATTGATGATGCCGTTGGGGGGGAGCTCGAATGCTGCCCGACGCGCGATGATCTTGCGCTCGTCAAGCGGCAACGGCTTCATGGCGCGTACCGGCACACGGACCTCGCCGGACAAGGCCGGATCATACTGGGTCGCATAGTTCATCAGATGCTGCTCCGGCTTGGCGACGACGACGCAGTCGACCAGAATGCCGGGAATACGCACATCCTTGCGCTGAAGCGATCCGTACTCGGCGATTCGCTCGACCTGGGCGATGACGACGCCGTTCGAGTTCTTTGCCGCCATCGCCATGGACAGGTTGTCCAGGGTGAGCGCTTCTTTCTCCATGGTGATGTTGCCCAGGGGATCTGCGGTGGTGCCGCGGATGAACGCGACCTTGACCGGGGCGACCTTGTAGAAAAGCCATTCCTCGCCGTCGACTTTGACGACCTGCACGATGTCCTTGGTCGTCACCTCGTTGATGCGGCCGCCTTCGAGACGGGGGTCGACGAAGGTATGCAGACCGACCTTGGAGAAAGACCCCGGTTTGCCGGCTGCCTGGTCGCGATACAGTTGGGTGATCGTCCCCTGGGGCAGGTTGTAACCGCGGATTTTGTTCTCGCGCGCCAATTGAATGACTTTGGGCATGCGTCCCCAATTGCCGGCGACAACCCGTTTCAGCAGTCCCTCGTGGCCAAGCCGGTTGAGCCCCGCCTCCTTACCGTCCGCCTGTCCCGCCGCCGCATACAAGATCAGGTTCTTGGGCGATCCGGTGGTCAGATAGCGGCGTTCGAGCGCCTCCAGCAGCGCTTCGGGGATGCAGCTCTGAACGAAGCCGTTGCTGACCAAGGCGTCGCCGTCGCGGATCAGGTTGACCGCCAGATCGGCGGTGACGATTTTTGTCTTCATCGTCATGTTGGCTCTCCCACTTCACTCTTTATGACATGCTTTATGACATGTTTCCATTCGGCCGGACCGGATGTCGGCGACTGTGCGACCTGTCGCACCGTCAGGGGGAATGTGGCCCTTTCTCGGCCCAGCGGTTGATGGGCTCACGCCGGTGCGATCAACCCCGAGCGGGGTCGGTTGCTCGGCGGCAGCGGGCGGTGCAGGCGCGTATCGGTCATCATCAGCCGCGGCATCGGATGACGTGTCCGCTCACTTGGGTTGCCGAAAACACTCCAGCCCTCCGTTTTTTGAGCAGATCGTCGCAGCGTGACCCGGTCCGCCTGGGCTTCGCCCGTGAGCCGCCTCAGTCCCTGGCGATCGGAGTCCCGGCAAGGTGGTATCCAGGTTTCCTGTGGTGTCCAGGTCGTCTTCCTGACCGGACCGACGAAACCGCTTCCGGTTTTTGGGGATCGCCGATGCCGGTCGCCGAAGCCAGACCTCCGATTGGTGCGGGTCGGACCGGTCGCGTCGACAGGTCGGGTTTCGCCCCACCAGGGGGCGAATACCAAAGCGATTCCCGCTCCCCGTGGGTCGCGGAAATCGCCTGGCCTCCTGTTTCTGATTCAAGTCTCCTTAGCGGAGAGCGTCAACCCTTGTGGACTCTGCGGTGGCGCGACCGGTCTGCAACCGTCCGCCCGCCGCCTGGCTTCCGATTGTTGCGCAGCCGCCAGGCCACGGGCCGACCGAGCCGGTCCTCGCACCTAGGCGCTTGCGTCGGCAACGGCTCGGGCCGTTCGTTCCGTTCCGATCAGCGTTTCGGCCGTGTACACGGCGATCGACACGCCGATGGCACCGAAGAAAGCCACGCCCAGCAGCAACATGAGGTCGACCGGGCCACCCAAGTCAGCGAAGCCCGAATGCGTCACATGTTGAATGAACATCACGGACCCGATGGCCCCCACGGGCATGGAAAGCTGGGCGAGCAGGAACTTTTTCCAACCGACCGAACGATCACGGATGAGGATGTAGAAGTAGATGATTGCTACGATTGCAGCGACAGCAATCATCAACCAAAACAGCCCGCGACCAAAGATCTCTTCGAGAACTGCGATCGCCATAGGCATTGAAAATTCCTTCATGATTTCCTCCTCATGCTTGTCCACGCAACATGGCGTTGTAGGTTGCTTTCAAGGCCACTTCCTTCATTACCCATACGGTCCAGAGCTCCTCCAGCGGCGCGATCATACCTGGGAAAGAGGGCACAAGGTCATTGTTATAATTAAACTCAACAAGCATTGCCCGACCGATCCTGGTGATCAGGGGGCAAGATGTGTAACCATCATACTGAAGAGTCCCTTCGCGCTCATTGATTGCGGCGACAAGGTGATCTTCAACCACGGGCGCTTGCCATTTGACGCTGGCCGCCGTCTTGCCCTTGGGCACACCGGCAATGTCGCCGAGCGCAAAGATATCCGGGTAGCGGCGGTGGCGGAGTGTGTTCGGGTCCACTTCAACCCACCCCTGGTCGGTCCACCGATCGGCCCACGACAGGTCCGACTGCGACACGAAAGACGGGGCCCGCTGCGGTGGGACGACATGGAGATAGTCGTAGTCCATTTCGACCGCGCCGTCGGGTGTGGCAAAGACCGCTCGCCTCGCACCAGGGTCGATGCTTTTGAGAACATGGGAATAGTAAGGGACGATACCACGATCGGAAAACAACATCCGCACCTTTTCATTAACAATCGGCACACCAAAAATAGCGCTATTATGAGCAGTATAAACAATATTAGTCTGGCTTCTGTTGCCCGCACGCCGAGCGATGTCGTCGATCAGGAAGGCGTGTTTCACCGGTGCGCCAGCGCACTTCAGCGCCGTGGCAGGCCGGGTGAATACGCCGATGCCGCCTTGCTCGGTGAAGCGTTGAGCGGCTTGCCAGGTGCGCGCGGCGTATTCGGGGCCTGAATAAAGCGACCCAATGCCGTTCTTGCCCACCAGATCGAGCGAAAATCCCTCGATCGCCGCGTGATCCAGAACAACACCCGCTGCCACGACCAGCCAGTCGTATCCGATGACCAGTCCCTGTGTCGTGGCGACCGTTTTGGCAATGGGATCGACCGCAGCAACCTGCTCGGTAATCCAGGTCACGCCGTCGGGCAGCCACTGCGCCGTCGTGGAGACGACATAATTGGCGGGTCGCAGGCCAGCCGCCACGAGTGTCAGCCCGGGTTGATAGATGTGGTCTCGGCGCGGATCAATGATCGTGATCTCCGCCCCGTCGAGGCGCCGAGCGAGCCGATTTGCCAGCGAAATTCCAGCCGCACCGGCACCAATAATGACAATTCGGGCGTTGGTGGTGACCGTGATCGGCTGTGCTCCGATGATCTTTGGGCCGACCACAAACGCGGTCCCACCGATAGTGGCCAGCGTCAAGAGCATTCTGCGATGAATCATAGGCATCATCTCCCAAAGTACGAATGAAAGCGGACACGACGTTACGATCCAATATTTCAGCCCGATATTCAGCGTGGTTTCATACTGAAGCCGCGCGATCGGCGATTGGCGCCCGCTAACAATCATTTCCTTACTTCAGAACATTGGCAATCACGGTTGCCAGTTGGCTCATAAGAGAACTAGTAATCACTCCATTAGGAATTTTAGTTGAATTATCATATATACGAGCGAGTTTGGAACGGCATACGGGCATTAGCCAATAGCTGTAGTACCTCGATTGCCAGGAGAGATCTACTTCTGATCTCTGCACTGGCCAGATTAATTAAGCCCCATCCCATCGTTTCCTCCATTAGTATTTGTGTTGTCGACGATTAGATTCATAGATGCCTCATAAAACGTGGGCAAGCAATTTTCGAGACTCTTGCGAGGGGTGACTGTTTTTGCATTGCACAATTTTTGGCTGTCATGCGAAGTATTACTAATCCTCACTGATCAGCCTTCGGCAAATTCCACAGTGGTGTCGTGTGCTATTGCAACACCGGCGATCGAACCCCAGCAGCACGGGCGGCGTCGCAAGAGGGTGGGCAAGCATGAGGGTTCGCAGGATCGTTTCACTGCAATTTTCTGTCTCAGCTCGGAGAGACCTGTTGCATAGGGTGGGTCGGCTTGGTGTTGTCGGTCTATTCTACAAAGCGGTTTCGTTTTTTTTGCACCTCCGTCGAGAGGAGGCATCCTTGTGACGAGTTGTCGCAGTCTCTCCGATCACACCGCACGGCCGTCGTGGCGGAAGGAGATTGGCTGCGTCGGTTCACACGATGGATGGCCGCGGCTGACGCACGGCACGGATCCAGGCCGAACCGGTCCTTTTTCGCCGGAAGATTTCGGTGTCGAAGCTGGGATTCAGACCCTTACCAAGCGCGAACGCACCCCATCTCGACTCGATCTCCAGCTCATCCGGTGAGGCGGACCGTCGGACCCCTCGCCCACCCCACGGGCGCGTGTGGCCGGGTGAGGATGGCGCCGTCGGACCGGTGATCAAGCATAGACGGGGTGGGCGGGCCAAGCCCAATCCGGGGCGGGATCGGAACGGGAAACAAATGCTGGCAAGGATTGCAACACTGCTGATGCTCATAAAAAACGCCAGGATGGCACCAATCACAACGGCATCGTCGGAGCTGTCCGGTTCGGTAGATTGGCCTTGAAGTTCCCATTCCCCGCTGCGGCGTTTAATACCAAGGGCCCGACACAATGACCGGTCCTCGGGCCGCCCTGTTTCGGAGCGCCGAAACCGACCCTGTCGTCAAGGCGAGCCATCGGGATAAATTCGGGGGTACGGCCCCGTGTTGGCGGACATGGCGAGCGTTTATAATAATCATTGATTATAAAAGGCGACACGGCCACGGAACGGCGCCGCGGGGCAACAA
>JANQJV010000049.1 GCA_028281465.1 Azospirillaceae bacterium
TCCTCACGCGTAACTGCGACTGCCATCTCTCGATTCTCCCAAACGAATCAGTCGCTTGACAGAATCACAACCGAACCTGCCAGGGCAAGCCCCCGTCAGTGTCATCAGTTCTGGCCGTTGGTATTACATGCCGGCTACCACCCGAACAATGGCGAGCCGAGAAACATCCCCATCGTTCAGAGCACAACCTTCCGATACGAGACCAGTCAGGATATGGCGGCCCTGTTCGACCTGGAGGCGGCGGGGTACTTCTACACCCGATTGCAGAATCCCACCTCTGATCGTGTCGCCGCGAAGATTGCGACATTGGAGGGAGGCTCGGCGGCCTTGCTGCTTTCCTCTGGGCAGGCGGCTTCGTTTTATTCTGTTTTCAATATCGCGTCGTGCGGCGATCACATTGTAGCGTCCTCTGCTCTTTATGGAGGAACCTACAATCTGTTCGCCATCACCATGAAGCGGATGGGCATTTCCTTCACGTTCGTTCCGCCGGACTGTTCAAGGCAGGACCTGGACGCCGCGTTCCAACCCAACACCAAAGCCGTTTTCGGCGAGACCATCGCCAACCCGGCGTTGACGGTGCTCGACATCGAGACGTTCGCGACGGCCGCCCACGATCACGGCGTGCCGCTGATCGTTGACAACACCTTCGCAACGCCGGCCAATTGCCGCCCCTTCGAGTGGGGCGCAGATATCGTCACCCATTCGACCACGAAGTACATGGACGGCCACGCCGCGGCGGTGGGCGGCGCCATCGTCGATTCCGGCCGGTTTGACTGGACGGCACATGCGGACAGGTTCCCCGACCTGACGACGCCAGATGCCAGTTACCACGGCGTGGTCTACACGGAGCGGTTCGGGCTGGAAGGCGCCTACATCACCAAGGCCGTGGTTCAGTTGATGCGCGACCTTGGGGCGACACCGGCGCCGATGAACGCCTTTCTGCTCAACATCGGGTTGGAAACCCTGCCCATGCGCATGAAGAAGCACTGCGCTAATGGCATGCGGCTGGCAGAGTATCTGCAAGGCCACGACAAGGTTGCCTGGGTCCGCTATCCCGGCCTGACCGGCGACCCGCAGCACGACTTGGCAAACAAGTACCTGCCCAACGGCACCTGCGGCGTCCTGATTTTCGGCGTCAAGGGCGGCCGGGTGGCCGCGGAGACCTTCATGGCTGGATTGAAGATCGCTTCGATCGCAACCCATGTGGCCGACGCCAAGACCTGCGTGTTGCACCCTGCCTCCGCCACACATCGTCAGATGAACGACGAAGAGTTGGAGGCCGCAGGTGTCAGCCCGGACATGATCCGGTTCTCCGCCGGTATCGAAGACGCCGACGACCTGATCGCTGACGTCGAGCAGGCGCTGGCCGCGGTTCCGACCTGATATGCTCGACACCGAAGGTCCTCCGGGCACCCGGAGGGCCTTTCCCCGCCTCGCCCCGTATCGCATCGCCAAGCGACAGGCGCGTTGCCAGGAAAGGGCCGGGAGTCTGCGGTGTGTCCGTCATCGCCGTGGTGGAGGCCGTGCGGACCCTATGGTATGGAACGCTGCGGAGAGAACCCGATGCCTGCCCCCCGACCTCACAATAAAGCACACGGGCCGATCCCACCCGGCGGTGCAGCCGCTCGGGTGCTGTTGCTGTCCTGCTGCGCGCCGTGCTCCGGGGATATCATGGCGACACTGTCCGCCTCCGGCATCGCCTACACGGTTTTCTTCTACAATCCGAACATCCACCCCGCCGCCGAATACCTGCGGCGCAAGGACGAGAACAAGCGCTACGCTGACACCCTGCGCGTGCCGTTCGTCGACGCCGACTACGAAATTGATGCGTGGTTTGCCCGAACGAAAGGCCTGGAGGACGAGCCCGAACGGGGCCGCCGGTGCACCCTGTGTTTCGACATGCGTCTCGGTCGGGCCGCGCGCCATGCTCACGACCATGGATTTCCGGTCCTGACTTCGTCCCTCGGTCTGTCACGCTGGAAGAACTGGACGCAGGTCAACGCCTGCGGCCACCGCGCCGTCGCGCCCTACAACGGGCTGGTCTACTGGGATCACAACTGGCGTAAGGGCGGCGGTGCCGAAATAGGTCGTCTCCTCGGTTTCGAAGCCGGTTGCGCGCAGGCGCCGGGTCAGGTCGTCACGGCCCAGGACAGTCACATGAGGTGCGATCCCAACCGCGACCAACATGGGAATCAGGGCGCGCAGCAGGACGCCCCGGTCCTTCACACAGACCGTTTTGGAAAGGCTCAATTAGCGTTAGATATGCAGATTGGATCTTTGGGTGAGATCAGCCCCGCGACACAGGCTAGGATGGATCTTGGCGTTGGGAGTTGAGGCAGGATGGTGAGGTGGTACCACGCCAAGTAACTGTCGAGGTATTTGGTGGCGATACCCCTGTGTCGTCGCAGAAGGTCCTTCAGGCGGGCGTGGCGACTGTTGACGGTCTGAAGGTGGAGGTCACCACGCACGCGGTCTCCAGCACTCTGATTGAGACCCTCATGAGTCACGCCCAGGGCCTCGGCACAGGGTGGATAGGCCCGATGGCCGTCGGTAACCAGCAGCGCGTCCTTGAGAATGACCGGCGCCAAGTGTTTGGTCAGGGCCTCGGCATTGACCGCCTCAAGAACCGTGCTGAACGTCTGGCCGGAGCGATCAGTCGCTACGAGGATGGGCACCTGTTCTTTCGACAAGCCGCGTTTGGCCGCCTTGCCACCGCGCTTGCGGGGCTTTCTATCCAATTTCCGCTCACCCTTGCGGCTATCAAGCATGTAGGTCTCGTCGACCTCGACGATGCCACGCAGTTTCTCCGGCTCTGCTTTCGCGGCCCGCAAGAAGCGATGGCGCCAGCGGAACGCCGTGCTGCCCGCCACTCCACAGCGCTCCGCCGATTCAGCGACGGTGTCACCAGCTCGCAGAGCTTCGGCGAACGCTCCCCAAAGCTCTTTATGCCGCAGGCGGGCCAGAGGGGTGCCGGTCAGGGCATTGAAGGTCTTGCGGCAGCCTCGGCAGTAGTAGCGGCGCAGACCATTGGCTCGCCCCCGGATCACAGCACCCGTCGTCTCGCAGTGTGGGCACCGGCGCTCCGCGCCGACCCTTTGCTCCAACATCTCAAGCAGGCTGTCCAGCGACGATGGACCCTCCAGAACCCGAGCCGCTTCTGTCCGTTGCTCCGGAGTCAGGCCGTCGATCTCCGAAAGCCAAACCAAAAACGTACCCCGATCCATGCCCGCCTCCCGAGTTCATTATCGCTCATGATACCAAAATCGGGAATGCATATCTAACGGGAATTGAGCCTTTGGAAATGAACAGGTCGCCCGGTTTCACCTGCCGGCGGATATAGTCCAGCACGCGCGGAAGGTCCGGGACAAGATGCAGGAGGCTGAAGGCACAGACAGCGTCGAAGGGCGCGCCCTCGATATCCTCCAGCGTATCGGCCAGTCCGATCGTCACGTTCGTCGGAGCGTCGGGGCCGAGCTTTGATCGCGCGATATCGATCATGCCGCGCGAGCCATCGGTTGCGGTGTAATGCCCGACGCCGGGCGCCAGCCGCAGCGCCGTGGCGGCCGTGCCGCAGCCGATCTCCAGGACACGGTCAGTGGGCCGAAGCAGCGTGGCGAGCCGGGCCAGTTTTTCCTTGTAGGTGGCCGGGTCGCCAACGGGCTTGCGGGCATATTGCGGGGTCGTTTTGTCCCAGAAGGGTTGTCCGGGGTGGGGGTGGGTCGTGCCGTACATGGTCTTTCTTTCGTTTCGTTTCATGTATCCATGCGCGGGTAGAGGGCCGATTGCCTAAATTCGTTCCTCTGCTATACGTCTGTGCATGAACTGGCAGGCGATGTCCTTGGACTGGAACCACGTGCAGGTCTTTCTCGCGACCGCCGAGGAAGGTTCCTTCATCGCGGCCGCGCGGGTGCTGAGGATCCCCCAGCCGACCATCAGCCGCCAGATCGCGGCGCTGGAGACCGCGCTTGCCGTCACGCTGGTCTAGCGAAGCGCGTGCGGCCTGGCCCTGACGCAGGCGGGCCGCGATCTGCTAGACCATGTCCGGGCGATGGGCGAGGCGGCGACGCTGATCTCGATGGCGGCCGCCCGGGACTCCCAGGCGTTGACGGGAGAGGTTACGGCGACGAGCCTGACGGCCGCCGCCATCCTGCCGGACCGTCTGGAGCCGCTGCGCCCGGCCGCGCCCGGCCTCAGGCTGCTCATCGTCTTCGCCAACGATATCCGCAACCTGACACGGCGGGAAACGGACATCGCGATCCGCCATGTCCGCCCCACCCAGCCGGACCTGATCGCGCGCCATGTAGGCGGCTGTCGGGCCTATGCCGCCGCCTATCTCGACCGCGCCGACCGGCCGCGTACGCATGCATGCCTTCCTCCGCAACCTCAACTCTGACCGCCTGCTTTCCGCGCTCGATGATCAGGGCATCCCCGTCCGGGCCGAGGCTTTCGTGATGGTCAGCGATTGCCATGTCGTCGTCTGGGACCTGGTGAAGGCGGGGTATGGGATCGCGATGCTGCCGGAGGTGCTGTGGGAGACGACACCCGGAATCGAGAAGGTGCTACCGAGTCTCGTGTCGCTGAAGTTTCCGGTCTGGCTGGTCACCCGTCGGGAACTCAGGGCCAGCCGCCGCATCCGGGTCGTGTTCGATTACCTTGCTCGCGCGCTCGCTGGCGATGGGTACGCGCACTGACCGGCGTCTTGCTGTTCGGCCTCGCCGGACGCAGCCTCCGGTGTCAGCGGGTCGGGTCCGGTCCGAAGGCGTGGCGCTGCCGTCCGTTGTGCTCCGCACCGCCCATTACCGCCGCCCCGATGAAATCCGACACCTTTCCGGCGGCGGCTTTGACCGGGTCGTCGGCGAGGTGGGCGTAGCGGGCGGTGGTCTGGACCTGGGAATGGCCCAGCAGCTTGCCGATCATGGGCAGGCCTTCGCCGAGGCTCAGCGCGCCGCTGGCGAAAGAGTGGCGCAGGTCGTGCAAGCGTACGTCATCCAGGCCGGCGCCGGCGCGGATGCGACGCCAGGGGTGCTGCAGGTCGGTGAGCCGCGAGCCCTCCTTCCGGCCGATGATGACCCAGGGATTTCCGTCGACCCGCTCAATCCCTTTCAGAATGGCGGTGACGGTTTCGCCGAAACGCACCACCTTGGCGCCCGTCTTGGACTCCGGCAGCCGCAGCGCCCGGTTGCGCAGGTCGACGTGCTCCCAGCGCAGGGTCATGATCTCGTTCAGTCGGCAGCCGGTGAGGGCCAGCAGGCGGATCGCGGCGATGGCCGAGGGCGTTTCCGAACCATCCCGTTCGGCATCGCGGAGAACCTCGCCGAGGGCAGCGAACTCTTCGGGCGACAGGAAGCGCTCGCGCTTGCGCTCCGGGTACTTGCCCACATGGCGGCACGGATTGCTCCCATCCGGCCGCAGGCCCCAGACCTCCGCCAGATTGAACATCTTCGACAGTACGCCGAGCGTCCGGTTGGCCTGGTAGGGGATGTGCCGCAGGGAATGGTGCAGGTCGGCGATGTCGCGGCGTTCGATGTCGGTGATGCGGCGCGGGCCGAGTGCCGGGTTGATGAACAACTCGACCGCGCGTTTGTATTCCGACTGGGTCGACGGCTTGCAGCGCAGGGCTACGTGCTCGGCCAGGAAGCGGTCTCCGAGCCCGCGCATGGTGGGCGCTTTCCGGGCCAGATCGGCATCGCGGACCGGATCGCGTCCGGCCTTGGCTTCGGAAATGATCTCGTGCACGCGGGTGCGTGCTTGGTCCGGCGTCATGGTGCCGTGCGACCCGATGGTCACCTTGCGCAGGCGGCCCTTCACCCGCGTCATGGCGACATACACCTTCCGCCCGGTCGGCCAAACCCGGACGCCGAACCCGTGCAGCGCATCATCCCAATGGATGACGTCCCGGGGGCCCGGCGTCAGGCTGTCCACCACCCGTTTCGTAATCCTTGCCATGGTCGACCTCCCGCGCAGCGCGACCTTCAGGCGCCTCTCCTGACGGTCCCGACGGGCAACACATAGGTAACAGAAGAGAGCAAATTCAGGGTAACAAGGGCGTAAATGGGCGACAAGCAAAAAATCGGAATGTGAGCCGGAAACAGGATGTTATCGTATGTTGCCGCACATGAAAGTAGGTCGTCGTATAAGTATTTGTAGAACTCATAACCTGAAGGTCAGAGGTTCAAATCCTCTCCCCGCAACCACCCTCTAGGCTCGTGTATCTTCTCGCCGAAATACACGAGCCGTTCTCTCCCTACAAGAGAAAAGTGACGCGGCCTGCCTCC
>JANQJV010000090.1 GCA_028281465.1 Azospirillaceae bacterium
CCGCCGCCATCTTGGCGGCCGGCCGCTGGGCGTGGTCCGGGCCGGCTGGAAGCCGGCGGTCCAGCCGGCAAGGATGCCGGCGCTCCGAAACAGGGCGGCTCGAGGACCGGTCATTGTGTCGGGCCGTTGGTATGAGCCTATATATGGCATGCAGCCGGCCTATTTTCGCCAGAACTTGCGGACCCCGTGCGCATCCTGCAGCGCCCGCTTTCAACCCACACGCTCAACAATTCGGGCTACTGGCATAAGAAAGCCCGTGGGCGACACCTTTGCCCAAGGATGGCGGACCCGAAGGTCCACCATCCTTGGGTGTCCGGGTTTTCCCGGTCACACTGCAATGGCTGGGGCAATGGCTGGGGCAATGGCTGGGGCAATGGCTGGGGCAATGGCTGGGCGCCACAGGTTTACGGCGTGTCTTCCAGATCTGGGCCGATGGTGATGGCATCGACACTGGACAGGAAGTTACGCGGTAGGCGGAGCGTGACACGTTCACCATCGGTCAGATGCACGATGATACGGATTGAATCGCCAGCCGGTGCGGTTTCGACCGTCGCCGCCAAGGTATAGGACCCGGTGCCCTCCCCAAACCCGGCAACAGCCAGAAAGTACCGACCAGAGTCGGTGACCGCGTGGGTGATCGACGAGTTCGTGGTTTCGCCGTCGTCGTCGTTCTGGATAATCTGCTGACCATCCGCGTTCAATAGTGTGAGCAGGGTGTCGCCCAGACTGCCATCGGCCGTCGGCGCACCGCGGAGCGTGAAGGTGTAGGTCCGCCCGGCCTCCAGTTCGATGGCGAACCAGTCGCGATCGCCTGGAACGTCGATCTCGCTCTGCACCGACATACCCAGCTCCAGCGTCGCCGCCGTCTCTGCCGTGTCACCGATCTCGTTCGCCGGCGGCTCGTGCAGCCCGACCTCGAGCGTGTAGCTGCCGATCCCACTGACAGCGCGGGTTTCGATGATATAGGTGCTGGTTTCCGGCGGGGTGAACACGATCAGAGAGTCGAGCGTCCCACCGCTGTCGTCGTTATCAGCGACTTGCTGGCCGTCGGGCAACAACAGGCGCAGGGCCGGGTCGGGCAGTGTGCCGCCGCCGCTCGGCTCACCACGTAGGCTGATCTGGACCACGTCGTCGGCGTTCAGCGCGACCGCATAGGTGTTCGGTTCTGATGCGGGACCGATGCTGCCGGTCACCACGTCGCCGATGAGAATCTCCTCTGGCGCGACTTGGACCGACACCAACAGCACGTAGCGGCCGACCGAATCGTCGACGCCAGCAGCGGACACGTAAACCGTTTGCTCTGCGTCGACACCATAGGTGAGACGGGAATTGAGATTGCCGCCGCCATCGTCGTCACTGGCCAGCAGTGTGCCGTCGGCATCGAACAAAAAAACCTGCGGATCATCAAGGCCATCCCCGAGGTCGGTCGCCGAGCGCAGGTCAACCTGGTAGCGCTGCCCTGGGCTCATTGTGACGGCGAACCAGTCGGTATCGCTGACGAAATCGATGGTGCTGATGCGCGGCTCACCCACTGCAAGCGATCCGCTGGTCGCCGCGTTGCCGCCAACCTCGACCGGCTCGGCGGTCACAGCCGGCTCTTCTGCGGCCACCGCATCGTCCACCGGGGCCGACTCAGCCGCGGCGGGCGCCACCGGCGGCTCGGTGGTGACCGACTCCTCCACGGGCAAGGCTTCTTGGGCCTCGACAAGAGGCACAGCCGTGAACGCAACCAGGAGTGAAAAAACCAGTGAGTTTAAATATTTCATCGTTTCTATCCCTACGCTTGGCGTTGCATAACCGGCGCATCAACCCTCCCACCATCTTCCCATTGCTCCGGCAAGAGTGAGGTGGCGACCGGCGGCCCCGTAGCTACCCCATAGAGCATGGCGCCGACAATGGTTCGATGACCACCAACAGTTGCAGCCAAGCCGACGGTGGTTCCCATCCGGTCTATCTGCCGCCTATGCTGTGGCCCCTCCCCTGGCCCCGGACCCCGCATGCACATCGACCTGACCGACCTGCCGGCATCGGAGCGCTACCGGCTCTTGATCAATCTTGTTATCCCCCGGCCCATTGCGCTGATCACCACGCGCGACGCCACGGGACAGGATAATGCCGCACCATTCAGCTTTTTCAATGTGCTGGGCGAGGACCCGCCGTTGGTCGTGGTGAGCATGAACCGGCGCTCCGATGGCAGGCTCAAAGACACCACGCGCAACATGGCCGACCGTGGAGAGTTCGTCGTCAACCTGGTCGACGAGCCGATCGCGGAGGCCATGGGCATCTGTGCCCTCGAATTCCCGCCCGACGACAGCGAGCTGGACGCGGCCGGCTTGTCGCTGCACCCCGCGGTCTCGGTCGATGCCGGGTTGATCGCCCAGTCCCCCGTTAGTCTGGAATGTCGGGTGCATACCAGCCTCGACATGGGGCCGGAGCGACGCGTCGTGCTGGCCACCGTGTCGTGGCTTCATGTGCGCGACGGGCTGATCGACCCTCAGAACCGGCGTATCCGCGACGATGCCTATCACCCGATCGGACGTTTATACGCCCGTACGTACTGCACCACGCGCGATCGCTTCGCCCTGCCCGGCATTGCCTATGACCCGGTAACCCGCGGCTGGGTACGCCGGTGAGCCGGGACAGACCCATGGCGTAAAACCCAATGCGACCGCATACAAACTGTTTGTTTTGGAGACTGTGATCAATGACACGCATCCTGACCGTCGCCGGCGCCCAGATGGGGCCGATCCAACGCGCCGACGACCGCGCCAGCGTGATCGAGCGCATGCTCGCCCTGCTACACCGGGCCCATCGCCGGGGCGCGGGCCTGGTGGTGTTCCCAGAACTGGCGCTGACCACCTTCTTCCCGCGCTGGGTGATCGACGACCAGGCCGAGGTGGACGCCTGGTTCGAGGCCGGCATGCCAAACCCGGCGGTGCAGCCGCTGTTCGACGCTGCCCGCACTCTCGGCATCGGCTTCTATCTCGGTTATGCCGAACTGACGCACGAAGGCGGGCGCACCCGGCGCTTCAATACCGCGATCCTGGTCGACGAAACCGGGACCATCCTCGGCAAATACCGCAAAGTGCACCTGCCCGGCCACGCCGAACCGGATCCGGCGCGCCTGCACCAGCACCTGGAGAAACGTTATTTCGAGGTTGGCGATCTGGGTTTCCCGGTCTGGCGCACCCTGGGCGGCGTGATGGGCATGTGCATCTGCAACGACCGGCGCTGGCCCGAGACCTATCGGGTCATGGGGCTGCAGGGGGTGGAGATGATCCTGTTGGGCTACAACACGCCCGCGCAGAACGCCCAGGGCGGCGAAGAAGTGCATCTGCGCATGATGCACCATCACCTGTGCATCCAGGCCGGCGCCTATCAGAACAGCAGTTTCGTCGTCGCGGTGGCCAAGGCAGGCCTGGAAGACGGTCACGACCTGATCGGCGGAAGCTGCATCGCCGGGCCGACCGGCGCCATCGTCGCGCTGGCGACGACGCAAAAGGACGAGTTGATCGTCGCCGACTGCGACCTGGACCAATGCGCCTTCGGCAAGGCCAGCGTGTTCGACTTCGCCGCCCACCGCCGCCCGGAACACTACGGCCGTATCACCGCCCAGACCGGCGCGACACCGCCGCCGTGATGGTGTAGGATGCGAGATATCGGCCGTCCCCGGTCGATCCAGGAGATCAGCCCATGACTCCCGACACCCTGCCTGGCCTGGACGGTGCCGATCGAACCATGACCGCCGAAGAGTACCTGGTCTTCGAGCGCGAGGTGGCGGCGCCGCGGGACGAAAAATACGAGTTCGAAGACGGCAGGCTGATCGCCATGCACGGTGGCACGCTCAACCATAACCGGATTGCCACCAATCTGATCCACGGTCTGGGAATTCTTTTGCCGCGCGACCGGTGGGACCTGGCGACCGGCAGCCTCAAGCTCCGGATCGACGCCGCCAACGCCTATTACTACCCCGATGTGGCGGTGGCCCGGCGCGGCCCGGACGGCCACGCCGAGGTGATGGCGGGTCCGGTGCTGGTGGCCGAAGTTCTGTCGCCGACCACCCAGCGCCGCGACCGGTCGCGCAAGCGGGAAAACTACCGGTCGGTGCCTTCGATCGAGGAGATTCTTCTGATCGCCCAGGACCGGCGGCGCGTCGAACACGACAGCCGCGCCACCGGCAACTGGTCCAGGCGGATCGCCGCCGGATCGGACCGGCTCGTCCTGGACGCCATCGGCCTGACGCTTGATCTGGACGATTTGTATCGGACCGTGGATGTGTGAGCCGGCGGCCGGGATGGCACCGCTCAGGTTGCGTAGCCACTCCCCTCCCCGTCCAGGATCGCCTTGAGTTCGGCGAAATGCCGGGCGGCCTGCTCGGGATAGGCTTCGATTTCCTGCGCCGTCTTTCATTCGACCGAAACGCGTCAATCTATCCTAGCAGCCTGTCGGACTTAAGAAGGCATCCACAGCCTAAGTTATTGATATCGTTGCATTTGCCCACCAAACGTGGCAGAAATTTTTCTCAACAATATCAATAGGTTAGGATTAAGTCCGACAGGCTGCTAGTAGGTAAATCTCTGGGATCAATACACCGGATGGAGGCTGATATGCTAATGTCAGGACTATCATCGAATGGGCAGGCTTCGGTACCTTCCAGTACGATAAAGATCAGGCAGACGAGTAGCGTCCAGGTTCCGAGAGATATCGTGGCCCAGTCCAAGGCGGCGGCTCAAGCCGAAGTCGCCGCGGATCCCGCCAAAGCGGCTTTGGCACACCGAGAGGCGGCCGAGCACTTCATGACGAATGCGACCTCGGGACTCATGGGCTTATTCCGGATTCTCGGCATGGATAGCGATAGCGCGAAGGACGCGAGTACGCAGTTCCGATCGCTTTATGAGCAGAATAGAGAGGACCTCGACCAGAAGCTTGGTGCGGTCGCCGCCGGATCCGGGGCGGCTGAGTCCGGGTCGGGACAAATCCTCCTTGCCAACAATGTCGGCGTGCAAGCCAGCAATGAGTATGCCGGTGTCACGTTGGATTTTCAGCAATCCTTCATGACCGTCGAGGACGGCGATGCATTCTTCGGCGCGGACGGTGGGGCCAGGGGATCGTCATCGGTCATGCTGAACGCGCAGGCTCAAACGCAGACCAAAGGCCGGTCAACGGGTGTCTTCATGCGCCTCGACTATGACCCGGAGGCCCATTACCAAGCCCTTCTGGAGAAGTATGAGGCGGGCATCGCAGACGGGAAGGAGTACTATATCGATGGCAAGGTGACGACAGATGCGGAGGCCCTTGCCCGCAGTATGCAGAAGAGATTCGAGGACTACCTGCCGGAACGCATGGAGATGATGCAGGAGCATTCGCGGTTCATGTCTGTCTTGATGGATGAAGCGGGCGAATACACCCAGGCGGCGCGCAGCATCGAGGCCGAGGCTGGATTGACCGGGAACAGCGACTACCAACAGAGCGTCTCCGACATGCGGGAGGGTCGGGCCGACGGAACCCGGCGCAGCGTGCCGATCATCGGTATGGTCGCCATTCCGGTCACGATCAACGGCGAACAGACCAACACAGGTTTGTTTGGTCAAAACGTTTGACGGATATTCGGTGGCCGGTGAGCAAATACGTTCTGCGTCGCCGCTAAGGCACGGTCGCGGACTAACAAGACACTAACGGTGCCGTTGGGCACAAACGGGTCCATCCGGGGAGGCCTTTGTGGGAGCGCCGACGCCTCGTCGGCCTCGTGTGCACGCCGGTGCGGGTGCCGCCGT
>JANQJV010000098.1 GCA_028281465.1 Azospirillaceae bacterium
ACCGGCGTGCACACGAGGCCGACGAGGCGTCGGCGCTCCCACAAAGGCCTCCCCGCATGGACCCGTTTGTGCCCAACGGCACCGTTCGTTTCTTTCTAGAGGGACAAAGACCATGGCACAGGTCGCATGATTCATGGCATCGCGTCCGGAATTCTCTGAGCAACATCAACGGAACTGTTGGTAAAGCGTGAGGTTCTCCGAGAGCTTGTCAGGAGTCTTAACCGTACCGACCAGAGTATGCTCTAACCATTTGAGATTTCAGCGGGCCATCGTCGCGAATTGAATCGATCTGGCGGGGATTGGCTCAAACGGAGACAGCCGATGCCCCTAGGGACACGAACCATGACCCGTACGGATAATCTCATCTGTCCGCCCATGACGCGGGGCGGCTGGAACGGCGGCGTTGAGTCACGGAGGTGAAGTGCTGCCGGCGTGTTGGCCGTCGGCCCGATCGCCACGTTGTGCTTTGAGAGCTAAAACACGATGTTACCGTGCAAAACGATGGTGGACCAGTCCGGCGGCGTCGAGGAGAACAGGTTTGCCTTGGTGACGGGCGAACGCGTCACTGCTGTGTCGGACGGTGATGTCGACGGCAGCACGGCTGACGGTAAGGCCTCATCGATGCAGTTCGTTGGTTTCCCGGTTCAACGGAGGCAGATCGACTGTGTCCGGATACCCGGCCCGGACGTCAGGGCCTGCATCGCCCATCCCACCTATGGCCATATGGCCGTCTTGCCGGAAACGATCCGTGCGACGCGTTCCGAAGATTTTGTTTGACCCTGGCAGACAGACCGTGCCGCGCGGTATCAGCCTCGGTTCGGGCATCGGCGTCCTACTGCTGTGCCTGCTGCTTGAGAGCCACGGCACGAAGGCCCAGGTCGCTCGTTCGGTTGACCGCGTGGTCGACGGCATGACCATCGTGGTCGAGGGGGGCACGATCGTCCGCTTGGCTAGCGTTTTGGCACCTCTGCCGGGAGATCACCGCCGCGGCCTGGATGATCAGCCATACGCAGGGGCAGCCCGCATGGCACTGGAAAACCTGATTTCTGATCAATCCGTGCGCCTCGAAAACCTTGCGGCCAAACCCGACCGCCATGGCCGCTGGAGCGCCCAGGTGTGGCGTGCAGATGGCGTTTGGCTGCAGGAAAGGCTTGTTGGCGCCGGCATGGTGCGTGTTGCGCCCGGGGTTGCTCAGGTCGGGTTTGGGACGATCGCCAGGCTTCTGGAGCGCGAACGGACAGCACGCACGGCCGGCCGAGGCCTATGGCAGCACCCGGCCTACGCCGTCCGCCGCCCTGCTGACACGTGGCGCGATCTGGGACGCTTCGTGTTGGTAAGCGGTGTGGTCCGCGACGCGGCGCGGGTGCGGGATCGCATCTATCTCAATTTCGGAGCCGACTGGCGATCCGACTTCACTGTACGGATTGCCGCGGCACATCGGGTGGCGTTTGTCGCTGCAGGACAGGATTTATTGGCGTTGGCGGGACGTCGGGTTTTGGTTCGAGGATGGCTTCATCTACGCAATGGCCCGATGATCGATCTCACGGTTCCGGGCCAGATCGTCACGGCGGTTGAGGCGGCGCGTCGCTGAAACTAGTCGGTTTTTGGGGGGCCGGTTCGCCACTTGCCGAAGCAAAGCAGCGCCGGTAGGGTGCGGCGCATCCGGGTATCCGGGGCTACGAGAGCTCACTCAAGCGGGCAACGGCCCGGATCAGGGGCCATTGGAGATGGGCGGAGACGGCGCCGGGCCTGCCGGCAACTGACCGCCGGTCGCTGCAATAAGACCAGAGGAAGGGCGGTATGGCTTCGAATTTCGCGAGACGGCGCTCGACAGACATCGGGTTCGCTGTGGCAATGGCAGCGTTGGTTTTGTCCGGCGGCCCTATGGCCGTTCTGTTCCAGTCCGGCGTGCAGCAAGCGGCCGCCCAGGTAGCCAATCCGACCGGAGAATGGCGTGGCGGTTCCATCCGCAATCAGGAAGGCGCGTTCGCCTTCTGCGTCACCGAAAATGACTTCGACAATGGTCAGGTTGTTGGGGTCGCTCGCAACCGCAATGGTGAGTTCGGCTTGTATCTGAGTGATGATGGGCTGGATGCCGAGGCGGGCGCCCAAATCACCGTTCGTTTGCGCATTGATGCGCTGGTCGACGGCTCCGCCAACGGGATTGTCCGTTCACCTGGGCAGCTCGATGTGCCGATCGGCGACAGCCAGGACGTCTACGAAGCTCTTCGACGCGGCAATGTACTCTCCGTCGCGTACAAGACGCACAACCGAGAGTTCCGCTTGCGCGGGACCAGTGACGCCCTCAACCGTTTGCGCCAATGTGCGGAAACCGAGGGCGTCGAAGGATTCGCAGACCAGATCGCACCACCGCCGCAGACGTCCGGAGCCGAGGGGCAGGGGGGGACTGCGGAGCCTCCGGCCTTGCCCCGTCTGATCGCCGAGTTGCTGGACGCCTCGGGTATGCGTGCTGTCGTCCCCTTGGGCAATGGACGCAATGCCTTGTGGGGATTTGGCCCGATCCAAGGGGTCGTTCAGGCGATTACGCTGGGCGATCAGGATTCGATCGAGGATGTGGCAGAGGCTTTTGCCGCTGAGATTGAGCAGCGCTGCACGGGTCGTTTCGATCAGGCGTTGAATGGGGTTGAGAACCTCAGTGGGGCCGCCCAGTTGCTGACCGGCTACACCGGATGTACCCTGGACAATGCGCGTCTGCATATTGCCGCCCTGTTCTACACACCGGACGGGAAGCAGCTCCTTCTGTTCCGCTATGAAGGTGTCGAGGACCGCCGGAACGAAGCGGATGGCCAACGCGATGCGATGGCCGCTGTGATCCGGGAGCGGCAGAATGATGGCTGACTGGATCCTATCGGGCGAACGATAATTGCCAATCCGAGGTTGACGACTGGGCCCGTCCCGTCGTAGCGAAACGTGTTGCCCGCGGACGAAGGGCGAACACCGGGCATCGTCGGCATCCGCGTGCCGCGCTAGCCGCACGCGCATAGGAGAGGGTCATGGCGCTCAGCATTCTTACTTTTCTGGCACTTCTCATTGTTCCAGCCGCCGTATCGGCTCAGACGGTGAATGTCTACAATTGGAACGATTACATCGGGGAGACGACTCTGGAAGACTTCAGCGCGGAAACCGGTCTGGACGTCAATTACGACGTCTTCGAAAGCCTGGAGTTGCTGGAGCAGAAGCTTTTCGTCGGAAACTCGGGTTATGACGTCATTGTTCCGACCGCCCAGCCGACCTTGGCTCGCCTCATCCAGGCTGGGGCGCTACAAACACTCGACCGTACGAAGATCCCCAACTGGGACAATCTGGATACCGTGTTGATGCAGCGCATCGAAGCAACCGATCCTGACAACCGCCATGCGGCGATCTACCAGTGGGGAACGATCGGTCTTGGCATTGTGCCGGAAAAGATCACGGCCTTGCTGCCTGATGCTCCTCTGGGTAGTTTCGACTTGCTGTTCGATCCGGAGGTGGTGTCGAAACTTGCACCTTGCGGTGTAACCTTGCTTGATTCCGCCATCGACACATTCCCCACGGTGCTCAACTACCTTGGGCTCGACCCCAACAGCGGCGATCCGGCGGACCTGGCTCAAGCCGAGGCGCTGCTACAAAGCGTACGCCCCTTTATCAAAAACTTTGTCACCGGGCAGACGATCAACAATCTCGCTGCAGGGGATACCTGCGTCGCTCTGGCGTACAGCGGCGACGTGCTGCAAGCGGCAGCGCGGGCTGAAGAAGCCAATGCCGCGCATACGGTGACCTATGTGGTGCCGAAGGAGGGGGTGCAGATCTGGTTCGACGTGCTGGCGGTGCCCGTCGACGCCCCGAACCCAGACGCAGCGCACGCTTTCATCAACTTCATTCTTCGTCCTGAGATTATGGCTGAGATCACAAACTACGTGCAATACGGCAATGCCGTGCCAGCGTCCTTGCCCATGGTCGATGACTCCATCCGCACCGACCCTGCCGTGTTTCCGTCTATCGACGCAAAGCGCGCCATGTTCTCCGCCCAAGTGGTGGCGCCCAGTGTGGACCGTTTGCGCACGCGCATTTGGACTCGCGTCGTCACCGGGCAGTAAGTCGGAGGGAGCGGACCGGGAGGTGGTTGCGTCATGACCGATGTGTATCGCCGTCCCGCCAAGCTCGAGCCATGGCAAGACCCGAAGGAACTCCCGTATGTCCAGATCGAAGGCGTGTCCAAGAAGTTCGGTGATTTCGCCGCTGTGGACGACGTCAGCCTTTCGATCTACCGTGGTGAGTTCTTTGCCTTGCTGGGCGGATCGGGGTGCGGCAAGACGACCTTGCTGCGCCTACTCGCCGGATTTGAGCAACCCAGCGCCGGTCGAATCATGATCGACGGCCTGGATGTGGCCGGCATTCCTCCCTATGATCGACCTGTGAACATGATGTTCCAGTCCTATGCGTTGTTCCCGCATATGACGGTGGCACAAAATATTGCTTTTGGGTTGCATCAGGATCGCTTGCCGCGCGAGACCATCCGCGAACGGGTGGCGGAGGTCTTGGAACTGGTTCAATTGGCCCGGCATGGCCACCGGCGCCCGCATCAGTTGTCCGGCGGCCAGCGCCAGCGGGTGGCGCTGGCCCGCAGTCTGGTCAAACGACCCAAATTGTTGCTGCTCGATGAACCTTTGGCGGCCTTGGACAAAAAGCTTCGTGAACAAACCCAGTTCGAACTGGTCAATATCCAGGAGCAAGTCGGAGTCACCTTTATCATCGTCACCCACGACCAGGAAGAGGCCATGACCATGGCCAGCCGCATCGCGGTGATGGATCACGGCTACATCGTGCAAACCGGTACGCCGTCGGAGATCTACGAGTTTCCATCGTCGCGCTTCGTTGCTGAGTTCATTGGGTCTGTCAACATCTTCGATGGACTTATCGTCGAGTCAGCGCCCGATCACGCCATGATCACGTCTGAGGACGCGGGCTGCGATCTTTTCATCGGGCAGGGGGTATCGGCCGCCGCGGGAACGCCGGTCGGGGTGGCCGTGCGCCCGGAGAAGATGCAGTTGTCCAAGGTGGTGCCGGATCAGGGCGATGCAGACCAGGACCTAAATCCACCGTCGGTGACGAACCGGGCGCATGGCGTCGTCGTCGAAATCGCCTATGTCGGTACGCATTCGCTCTATGTGGTCCGTCTGGACAGCGGCAAACCGATCCGTGTCTTGGCGCCGAATTTGACGCGCACAACCGAGATGCCGATCACCTGGGATGATCATGTACATGTGGCATGGGGCCCGACGGCCGGCGTAGTATTGACGCAGTAGACGGGCGTGCGTAATGACAGGCAGGAGGTCAGGATGGCAGAAACCGGCACACCGCCGGTGCTCGGCATTATCGGTGGCAGCGGGCTGTACGACATCGACGGGCTGAGTGACGTTGCGTGGAGAAGCGTCTCGAGCCCTTTCGGTAGCCCGTCGGACGAGATCCTGTTTGCCACCTACGACGACCTTCCTCTGCGTTTTTTGCCACG
Organism: Azospirillaceae bacterium; assembly: GCA_028281465.1. Taxonomy (GTDB): domain Bacteria; phylum Pseudomonadota; class Alphaproteobacteria; order Azospirillales; family Azospirillaceae; genus JANQJV01. The sequence goes on from JANQJV010000098.1 coordinate 5,513, forward strand.
GCACGGTCGCGGCCACCGTATCCCCCCATCCGAACTGAATTTTCGTGCCAATATCGATGCCCTGAAGCGCAGCGGAGTGACGGAAATTGTGTCCTTGTCCGCCTGCGGCTCACTCAAAGAGCATCTGCCGCCCGGCACCTTCGTCATCGTCGATCAATTCATCGACCGCACCTTTGCCCGCACCAAATCCTTTTTCGGGACCGGGCTGGTCGCCCATGTCGGAATGGGCCATCCGGTCTGCGGCCGTTTGGGTGACGCGCTGGAGGAAACTGTGAAGGCGCTGAACATCCCGCACCAGCGGGGTGGCACCTACCTGGTGATGGAGGGACCACAATTCTCGACTCTAGCGGAATCCAATCTCTACCGAAGCTGGGGGTGCGACGTCATCGGCATGACTAACATGCCCGAGGCCAAATTGGCCCGCGAGGCCGAACTGTGCTATGCAACCGTCGCCATGGTGACCGACTTTGATTGTTGGCACCCCGACCATGATCATGTGACCGTTGATGCCATCATCAAGGTCTTGCTGAGCAATGCCGACAAAGCACGGGCCCTGGTCAAAGCCTTGGCGCCAAAGCTGGTTGGGCGCTCGCAAAGCTGCGACAGGGGGTGCCACACCGCCCTTAACAACGCCCTGATCACCGCACCGGACAAACGAGATCCGGCGCTCGTGGCCAAGCTGGACGCTGTGGCCGGCCGATTGTTGTCGACTTAGGGTCGGCCGATCGCATGGCGGTGTATGACGGCGGGCGGCCCAGTGGTGCGGAACGAGCCAGAGGTGGTTCGGGACAGGACGGTTGATATTGGCTCAGATCATCTGGTCAATCGCTCCGATCTTTGTGTTGATCGTCCTCGGGCATCTGTTGCGGCGCAATGGCATTCCGAGCTTTGAGTTTTGGAATCTGAACGACCGCTTGGTCTATTGGGTGCTGTTTCCCGCCCTTCTGTTTTATAAGACCTCGACCGTGACGCTGCGAGCCGATCTGGTCGGCTCCTACTTTGTGGTCATCGTTGGCGGCTTCCTCGCAGGTATCCTGTTTTCACTGATTGCCGGTCGTCTGTTCGGTCTGGGTGCAGCGGTCACCAGTTCGGTGCTACAAGGGGCGACCCGGCACAACACTTTCGTCGCCCTGGCGGTCGCCGAGCGCCTTTATGGCACCGAGGGCCTATCCTTAGCCGCCTTGGCTGCTTCGCTCCTGGTGCCGATGACCAATGTGGTGGTGGTCATTTGTTTGGTGACCCTGCTCAGTGGTGACGGAGAGCGCCCGCTTGGTCGCCTGTTGCTGCGCGATTTGATGCGCAACCCGTTGCTGATCTCGGTGATGCTGGGCATTGCGGTCAATCTTTCGGGCGTCGGCCTGATCCCTGTGTTGCATGACACCACCGACATTTTGGGTCGCGCGGCCTTGCCGGTGGTGCTGCTGTGCGTCGGAGCCAATATCCAATGGCGCGGTATGGCGGCCCGCTCGGTCCCCTTGCTGTGTTCCATGGCTGGCAAGTTCATCGTGGTACCGGCGGCCGTGGTTGCCCTGTGTCTGGCTGTCGGTCTTGGTGGTGTGCCGGCCCAGGTGGCCGTTGCCTATGCGGCTGTCGCCACCGCCTCCGCCAGCTACACGCTGGCACGCCAAATGGGCGGCGACGCCGGGCTCATGGCGGCGATCATCACACTACAGACCCTGGTATCCTTCGCCACCATGCCGTTGACGATTGCACTCGCGACGATGTGGTTCCGCTGAAATCGCGGCTGCCAGCGGACCTGAAAGGCCTTTTACGCAGCAAAACGGTACCCGGGTGGCCCAGACATGGGTGTCCCCATTCAAGTCCCACACCGGCCTTTCGACCGACCCACCATGAACGAAACGGTGGCTTTTCGACGGCGTGCCCTCCTTTATAGCACGGTTGTCGGCATGAAGATCGGTCGTTCATTGGTG
>JANQJV010000099.1 GCA_028281465.1 Azospirillaceae bacterium
GTCCGGGCCGGCTGGAAGCCGGCGGTCCAGCCGGCAAGGAGGCCGGCGCTCCGAAACAGGGCGGCCCGAGGACCGGTCAGTGTTTCGGGCCGTTGGTATGACCTCACGCACGACAATGATACCCGTCCCCATCAGGCACTGGGCTCCCAAACGCCTCGCGAGGTTTTTGAAGCCGGCGCCGGCCTGTGGATATGTGGGCGATCGGCTTTCCCGTCCGGCTGCGCTCCCCCATGGTCCCGACCAACATTGTGCCCATGGAGCGTGCGGAGCAAAGGACCATGGGGAAATGCTCACCTTCGCCCACACCCACCGGCCCACCCCTGTCCAAACAGTGGAGTCCACCTCAGTCCTTGCCGTAAGCCGCGCGCAGGTGGTCAAAGGCGGCAACCAGGTCGGGTGACGACGGAACCGTCTGCCAGGAGAGCGTGACCTCGGCCACGGCCGCGTCCAGCGACGGATAGAGCCCTGCGCCGCAACCGGCCGCCAAGGCGGCACCGAGGGACGTGAATTCCGGAAAGGATGCCACTTGGATCGGCGCCCCAAACGCGGCCGCCTTCAACCGCGCGTACAAGCCATTGCGAGCCAGACCACCGATCAGCCTTATCTCCCGCACCGGAGACAGGCCAGCATGCTCCGTCAACGCCGTGGACAGCCGCTCAGACTCCAACGCCAAACCCTCCAATAGAGCGCGGAAGCGACCCCCATGGTCGTCATCAGCGGCACCGCTGAAGACCGCCTCCACCCAGGCCCCAGAATCAGTCTTCAAGGCGACACCGGCATCGGGTCGATAGCGCACCGCCAGCGGCGGACTGGCCTCGGCCTGAGCGACCAAATCCTCCCACCCATGCACGCCGCCAAGCCCGGCACGAAAGCGCTCGATCGCCCCGCCGGACTCGAACATGGCCCCGACCAGGTAGGAGCGGGGGCGTGCATCGCCCAGCCACCACACGCCACCCTGGGCGAACGACAGCGATCCAGCCGGCCAACCGTCGACCAACCGCGGACCGGTCCGAAAAATCGTCTCTGCCGTGCCGGCCGAGTCCACCATGCGCCCCGGATCGGCGGCCCCGGCAGCCATGGCCCCCATGATATGATCGTGCCCGCCGACGCACACGATGCAGCGTTCGCCCAGTCCGAGCGCCTCTCGAGCCGGTCCCGTGGGCGGCCCCAAAGGTGTGCCACTCGGTCGCAGGGGCGGCAAGAATGGCTCATGGACCTCGAACATCTCGCCGATCTCTGGCGACCAACCACCGGTGGTCGGCGACGCAAGCAGAGAGCGCACTGCCAAACTCAGGTCCGTGGCACGCTCACCGCAGAGTGTAAAGGCGAGCCAGTCGGCAACGAACAGGATCCCGGCGGCCTCCTCGAGCACCGCTGGTCGGTGCGTCCGCAGCCATAATAGCTTGCACAGGCTATAGATTGGCTCGACATCGAGACCGGTGAGAGCGAACAACCGCCGGGACCCAACCCGTTCGGCGACGGCCCGGGCCTGCTCGGCCGCACGTAGGTCGTGCCAGGCAATGATGTCGTCGAGCGGCGCACCGGCAGCATCATGGACGATGAAGGATTCACCGATGCTGGCGAAAGCGATGCACGCGATGCGGTCGCCGTCACCGGCTTGACCGACCAGCTCGGCAATGGCGCTCCAGGCCGCTTCGGTCAGCGGCTGAACTGGAAACTCGATCCCGGCGCCGTCCTGGCGCACCGGCGTCTGCCGATAGGCTTCGCCGTGGATTTGGCCATGGCGATCGAACAGCACAGCCTTGATGCTGCCCGTGCCGACGTCAACGCCGATCAAACGGTCTCCACCCATGGCACCGCTCACATGCCGACACGCAGCACCGCCTCGGTCACCTCCAGATCGGTGGTAATGTCCCGCGCTGGTGTGATTCCGGCCTTGCTCAAGGCGTCATGGTAGACCTGAACCGCGTCCGCTGGCGACACCGTACCCGCCACGACGGCCGGCATCAGGCGCACGATGTCGAGCGGCGATTCGGCAAGATTAATCTTGCGCCCGAACAGGGCGACCTTGGCGCCGTGGCCGGACGCCTGCTTGAGCAGCTCGAAAGTATCACGCGTCGTGCCCGCCGAACCGCCGAGCACACCCACCACAAGCGTATCGTCGTAGTGGCACAGCTCCTCCAGCGCGCGCGCACCGTTGTAGACGATTTTGAGAAACAGGGGCCGGTCCGCCGACGTGACTCCAGCGAGGCAACGCGCGATGCAATCGTTGACGAAGCAACCGACCTCGCCCGGTGGGACTCCGGCATCGACGTTCGGATTAAACACCTCCAGGAAGTACCGGATGCCGAACCGGGCGGCATCGTCGCGGAACGCGCGGAATGCTTCGAGAGTCCGCAAATCGTGGTCAAGGTCATTGACGAACGTGATCGAATAAAGGCAAAGGTCGCAGCCCAAGGCCTTGACCCGGGCCAAATCGGCCGAACGGAACGGACGCGACGGTCCCTGACGATACACGCCATGGCGCATGGTCCAGATATCGGTGGAATCGTTGGCGCGTACGGCCGGCGTGACCGCCGAGTCAGCGAACACGCCTTGCTCGACCAGCCGTTCGCCGTTGCTGGCCGACATCAGCATGACATCGACGATGTCCTGGCGGACGATCTCGCCGATCTGCGCCAGGTAGTCGGCGCGCGATTTGATCCGACCCGTACGTGTGCCATCGCGCCAGCGTTCCGGACCGGGCGCGGTCAGGCCGAAACCCATGTCGCCATCCTTGGCGTCGGCAATGATGAAATCGCGCGGTGCGTAGGTGCCGTCGGCAATGCACCGCAGCTTGTGATCAAGGCGCTTGGTCACGACGATAGCCTCCAAACCTGGGATGAATACGACGGCGTCGACCGGTCAAGCGCCAGGCCGCACAGCAAGACCGGTTTCGGCGTCGAACAGGTGCACATGCTGCAGCATCGGCGCGAGCCCAAGCCGGTCGCCTGGCGCCACCACCCGGTCCTCGCGCAGGAGGATACGCACCAACGTGCCGGCCAGGTCGGCCACCACCAGCGTTTCGCTGCCCATCGGTTCGACCGAGATCGTCGCAGCCACCGGCTCCAACGGCCGCGGTTCGGCCGAATTGATGACCAGATGTTCCGGACGGATGCCATAGGTCAGGGCCTGGCCGTTCTGCCCGGCCCCGAAACCGGGCACAGGCAGCCGCTCCCCGGTCGCCAGCACAAACACCGGACCGCCGTCATCCGTGCGGTGCACGGTGCCCGACAGCATGTTCATGGGCGGTGAGCCGATGAAGCCGGCCACGAACAGATTGGCTGGTCGCACATACAATTCCATCGGCGTGCCGATCTGCTCCACCCGGCCATCGTTCATGACGACGATGCGGCTGGCCAAAGTCATGGCCTCAACCTGGTCGTGGGTGACATAGATCGCGGTCGTGCCAACACGCTGGTGGATCGCCTTGATCTCGGTGCGCATTTGAATGCGCAGCTTTGCATCCAGGTTGGACAAAGGCTCGTCGAACAGGAAGACCTTGGGATCGCGCACCAGCGCCCGCCCCATGGCGACCCGTTGGCGCTGGCCACCGGAAAGCTGGCGCGGATACCGGTCCAGGTGGTTCTCCAATCCGAGGATGCCGGCGGCGCGGCGCACGCGCTCCTCGATCACCGCCTTGTCGGCTTTGCGCAGCTTGAGCGAGAATGCCATGTTCTGCTGCACGGTCTTGTGCGGATACAAGGCGTAATTCTGAAACACCATGGCAACATCGCGGTCGCGCGGCGGCAGACGGTTGACCACACGCCCGTCGATGGCGATGGCGCCGCTGTCGATCGACTCCAAGCCAGCGATCATGCGCAACAACGTGGTCTTGCCGCAGCCCGATGGCCCCACCAACACGATGAACTCGCTGTCTTCGATGTCGGCGCTGACCGTATGCAGCGCCTGGAACGGACCATAGAACTTCGTGACGTTGTCGATCGCGACCGACGCCATCGGCAATCCTCCCCGGCGCGGGATTTTTCGTTTCTTTTTGGAGCACCGGGCGGCCGCGCCAAACGCCCAAAAGCAAGCATAGGCACAAGCCCCGAGGGATGCAACGACACCGGTCCCAATGCGGGACAACACCGGTTTCCCTGCATTGGGGATTGGCAGAGGCGCAAGAAGCTGTAAGATGCCCAGATCGTGGCCATCGAAACTTCGGCCTCGAACAACAACAAAACAACCAGATCCGGGGGGATTGCATGCCATCCAAGACACGCGGCACCCGACTTGCGTCCACGCTCCTGGCGACCAGCCTCCTGGCTGCCGCCCCGGTGGCGGCCGGCGACTTCGTCGATTGGAACGACGACGGCACCGTGACGCTGAAACTGGGGCCAACCTACGATGACACCGAGATCACCGTTCAGGCGGCCGATCTCGGCGCCCTGTTTGGGCCGGATGAACAACCGTTCGAAGGCGAGGAAATCAGCATCACCGTCAACGCCGGCGGGCCGAAGGGCGGCATCTCCGGGCCGTTGTACGCCTTCCGCGGACCGTGGCAGGAGCTGACCGGTGCCACATTGAACGTGATCGAGCTGCCGTTTGCCGAGCACTACACCAAGATGATGCTCGACCTGCGCAACGGCACCGGCCAATACGATGCCTTCATGGTGGGCGCGTTCTGGTATGGCGACATCGTACCCGGCGGTTTTGCCTTTCCGGTCGACGAGCTGATGGAAACTGGCGACTTTCCGCGCTGGTCCTACGACGTTATGCCGGAGTCGCTGCACGCGTTGCACAGCTGGGACGGCGTGGGGTACGGCGTGCTCAATGATGCTGATGGGCAGGTCCTATATTACCGCAAGAGCGCCCTGGAGGACCCGGAGCACCGAGCAGCCTTCGAAGCCGAATACGGCTACGCCTTGCCAGTACCACCGACCACTTGGCAACAATTGCTTGATGTTGCACGCTACTTCAGTGGCAAGAATTGGGACGCCAACGATGCCGAAGCGGATAGCGGCATGGTGTTGCATCTCAAGGTAGGAGAGCAGGGACATTACCACTTCCAATCCTTATCTGCTTCCTTCGCAGTAACGCCCGGTGAAGCGGTGGACCGGTACCACAACGTGTATTGGTTCGACCCGACCGACATGACGGCACTGATCAACAGCCCGGGGCATGTGCGCGCGTTGGAATTTCTGCAAGAGCTGCACCTGACTGGCCCGTCGGCACAGATCGGCTGGAGCTTGGGCGAAGCATGGGACTATTTCCTGCGCGGCAAGGCGGTGTTCGTATTCAGTTGGGGCGATGTCGGCTCGCTGTGTCAGGACACGGCCCGCTCACGCATCAAAGGCGATTGCGCCGCGGCCATCCTGCCCGCCTCGACCGAATACTACGACCATGAGACCAAGCAATTCGTGGCGGTAGAGACTCCACAGCCGGTCGGCAATACCACCGGCGGCTCGTGGCATGGTGTGATCTCCAATTTCTCGGCCAATCCGGAAGCGACCTATTCGTTCCTGGCACTCATGGCCATGGAACCGGTGTCGCTGTGGAGTTCGCAGAACGGATGGACCGGGGTCGACCCAGGCTTCAGCTACCAATTCCTGCAGCCGACCGGTTCAGCCACGGTTGAGGACTATGTCCGGGCCGGCTGGGACGCCGAAGACGTCAAGACCTATACTCAGGCCTATTACGACAACTTCTATGCACCAACCAGTCTGACCTACCTGCGTATTCCCGGCACGTTCGAATACTGGGACATCTTGGACAAGAACCTGTCCTCTGCCATGAGCGGCGAGAAGACCGCCCAAGAGGCCTTGGACGATACGGCCGCCTCCTGGGAGCTGGTAACCGACCGGCTCGGCCGCGAGTCCCAGCTCGAATACTATCAGGCCGCCATCGGTTACGGCGACTGACCGCGCCCCCGCGCGATGCGTGATCGGGGCCGGCCGACTGCCGGCCCCTCCCTGCCCTTGCCGCCGTGATTGGGGAGAGCCATGCGCTGGTCGGGCCGCGTGCGTTACGTCTTCTTGTTGCCGGCCGTGATCTGGGTCCTGGCCTTCACGGTGTTCCCGCTCGGTTATTCGCTGACCCTCGCTTTCTTCAAAATCGAGTCCAAGATGGAGGTCCAGCGCGAGAAAGTGCCGGTGCTGGACGAAGACGGCAACCAGGTCTTCACCAGCACGGGCCGACCACGCACGCGAACGATCGTTCATCGCGAGCAGACCACCATCAGCACATTCGTCGGTAGCGAGAACTTCGAGCGTCTGGCCCGCGACAAACAGGTGTGGACGGCGGTGCGGGTGACCATCACCTTCGTGCTGGTCGCCGTGCCGCTGCAACTCTTGCTCGGGTTTGCTCTTGCACTCCTATTCAACCGGCACATTTTTGGCCGCCCGGTGTTGCGGGCGACCATGATCCTGCCGATCTTCGTGACCCCGATCGCCGCCGGCTATTCGTTCTTCACCATCTTCTACGAAGAAGGCGGGCCACTCGGATTCCTGGGCATCCCGTTTCTGTCCCATCCGGATTGGGCGCTGATCAGCGTCATTCTGGTCGACGTCTGGCAATGGACGCCGTTCTGTTTCCTCGTGTTTCTAGCGGCGCTGCAATGGGTGCCGGACGAGCTGTATGAAGCTGCCGTCGTCGACGGTGCCACGGGCTGGCAGGTGATCCGCGAGGTCTTGCTACCCGTGCTACAGCCGACCATCATCATCGTGTTGCTGCTGCGCTTGGCCGAGGCGTTGAAATTCTTCGACATTCCCTTCGCCATGACGGGTGGCGGGCCAGGAGTCGCCACCCAATCGTACTCCTTCCTGGCATTCCGCACCGGCATGCGCTTCTTCGATCTGGGTTACGCCAGCGCCATGTCCTACGGCTTGCTTGTGGTCGTCATGGTGGTCGTCATCCTGTGCTTCAAACGGTTGCGCGAAAGCTATGCATAGTTTCAAAGACGACACCTCCGGCCTAAGCACGTCGATATTTTCGCTGATCGCGATCTGTGTCGCCTTGGCCTTCCTGTTTCCGATCTACTGGTCGTTTTCGCAGTCTCTACGCAATCCACTCGATACTTTCACGGTGGCCGGCTTTGGCATCCCCTGGGTCAATTTCGAACCGACCTTGGAGAACTGGGCCGACCAACTCGCGTCACCGGAATCGCGCCGAGCCTTGGTCAACAGCACGGTGGTCGCGGTCGGCGCTGCCCTGCTCGCCCTGGTCCTGGGGACCCCTGCCGCCTATGCCCTCGCACGTTTTCAGTTCACCTGGCCAAAAAACAAAGACATCACGGTCTGGTTCTTGTCGCAGCGCGTCCTGCCGCCCGTGGCGACCCTGATCCCGTTCTATCTGGTCATGCGTTCGTTGGGCCTCTTGGACACGCAACTAGCCCTGATTTTGATCAACGCCACCTTCGTGCTGCCCTTTGTCGTTGTGATCCTGCGCCAGACCTTCCTCGACCTGCCGATCGAACTGGAAGAAGCAGCCATGGTCGATGGCGGAAGCCATGCCACGGCGTTCTTTTCCGTCGCCTTACCCTTGGCTGCCCCGTCCATTGCCGCCACTGGACTCATCATATTCGCATTTTCTTGGAACGAGTTCTTGTTCGCCATCACCTTGTCGAGCCGTGACGCCATCACCGTGCCGGTGCACATGGCCGGGGCGGTGGACACGCGTGGCGTGCAGTTCTGGTTCATGGGTGTGCGCGCCATGATCGCCATGATCCCGCCAGTCCTGGTCGCCCTCATCGCACAACGCTACATTGTACGCGGCCTTACCCTAGGTGCGGTGAAAGGGTAAGCCGGCGGGAAACGATGGCGGCCGCGCTCGGCTGTCTGTCCTACCGCTTCGCCGCGTGAGCACAGGTCGTAAAGACGGCTGAGGCTATCAAACGACCACGACGGCAATCCAGATACTCTGGCCGGCGGAGACTCCGAAAATCCGCTGGGGGAGTGATGCGAAACTTAGTCGTTTGCGGTAAGGTACTGCCACGCCAGGCTTTCGACTGCTCCTGCCGGACCGCCGTCAACAGACACGCACCTCTGCCATCGTGAAACCCGGTCAACCCCTCGACGCCGTCTTCCAAGCAAAGCCGATGCGAAATCGGGCCCCCAAGACAACAAATCCGTAACCTTACTGTATGATAGTCATTGCACCATCCCGCACCAATCCCTGGGTGGAGATCGTCAGATGGACCATCGTGAAGCCCATGCCGCTGGAGATAACGCGGGCGACGATGAACTGATCCACGTTGAGGACGATCTCGACACGGTAACCGCCACCATCGCGGTCGGTGATCCGGCTTGGACTATCGTGATCGTCGACGATGACGATGAATTGCACAGGAGCACTGATTTCGCACTCACCAGCGTCGAAATCTTGGGGCGCCCGCTGATCAAGCTGCACGCCTGGTCGGCGGTTGAGGGCGAGGCCCTCCTAACCAAACACCCTGACGTTGCGGTCGTCCTCCTCGACGTCGTGATGGAGACGGAGGATGCCGGCTTACGTCTGGTCCGGCGCATCCGCGATCATCTGGGCATGCACAACGTCCGAATTATCCTGCGCACCGGCCAGCCGGGCTATGCGCCGGAACTTTCGGTAATCCGCGACTACGACATCAACGACTACCGCACCAAATCCGAGTTGACTCGCGTGCGCCTGCTCACCTCCCTGCATTCGGCATTGCGCTCCTTTGCCCAGGTCCAGGCCCTGGATGCCAGCCGGCAAGGGCTGAAGAAAATCATCCATTCCACCAACAATCTGTTCGCCGGTCGCAAACTCTCAGAGTTCTGTGAGGGCGTGCTGATCCAGCTCGGCTCGCTCTTGGAAACGCCGATCACAGGCTTCGTGCTCGCCCGCAGTGGCCATATGGAACCGGGTACCATCCCCGAAGACAGGACCTTCACGCCGCAGGTGGTCGCCGCCTCCGGCACCTACCGTGCGCTCACGGGCTGCCATCTGGAGGAGCTGTCTGACGAGCCGATCCGATCCATGCTGACCGAGGTACTCGCCCGCCGACGCACGGTGCACCGCGCCAACGCCACGGTCCTGCACGTGGTTGCCCCCTCTGGGGAAGACATTGCGATCTACATGGACACCGGGCGCTCGTTGGGCGACCTCGACCGGTCACTGCTCGAAGTGTTCGCCACCAATATCGCGCTGGGCTTCGACAATGCCGCCTTGATGGAGCAGATACAGGCGATCGCTTTCGTCGACCCGCTCACCGGCTTGGGCACTCGCAGCCGCTTTTCTCTTGACCTCTCGCTCTGGCTGGCGCGCAACGACACCATCGCCGAACCGCAGCGTGTCGCCGTCATTCTGACCGACCTCGACCATTTCGGTGTCGTCAACGACGGTCTGGGGCACGAAGTGGGCGATGGTGTGCTGCGCGCCGTGGCCAACACCCTGTCCAGCCTGTTCGAACACCCGGCCTCATTGGCTCGGCTGAGCAGCGATTGCTTCGCGGCCATGGCGCCGATCGGCAGCGAGACCGAGGTGGCTGCTATTTTGGACGCCATCACGGTTGTGTTCTCCACGCCCTTCACCATCATGGGCAACTCGATCTCAGTCTCCGCCACCCTTGGCTACACGGTGTTCGCCCCCGAGCGCCCGCGGCGTGCCGAGGACATGCTGCGGGAAGCCAGCATGGCGCTGAAGAGAGCTAAGAAAACCCTGCGCGGCACAGCCGTGCGCTTCGACCCTGGCCTTGCCGATGACGTTCAGAACCGTGTCACACTGGTCAGCCGCCTCGCCGAAGCACGCCGAGAACACCAGTTCTCCGTCGTTTACCAACCCCAGGTGAGACTGAACGGCGGTTCTTTAACCGGTATGGAAGCGTTGTTGCGCTGGCGCACGCCTGATGGCGGCATGGTACCACCGAGCGACTTCATTCCGGCGGCCGAAGAAAGCGGCCATATCGTCCCCATGGGCGAATGGGTGCTGCGCGAGGCGCTGACCATGCACGCCCGATGGCAAGGCCAAGGGATCGCCCCCCCGCGCACGGCAATAAACGTCAGCCTGCGGCAGCTGCGTGAACGCGGGTTCGTCGCCACCATGGAGCGCATGGCCCGCGCCTGTTGCGTCGAACCGGCCCAGGTCGAACTGGAGGTGACAGAGTCGACGGCCATGGAGGGCGCTGGGGTCCTGGACGCCCTCGAAGAGTTGCATAAGCTCGGCTTCCGCATCGCCATCGACGATTTTGGAACTGGCTATTCGTCCCTGTCCCGCCTCCGCACCTTCCCGGTCTCGGTCCTCAAAATCGACCGGTCCTTCATCAATGGCTTGCCGGACGACGGTCAGTCGCGGGCGGTCGTCGCCACCATCGTCCGCTTGGCGCACGAGTTCGGATTGACCGCACTCGCCGAAGGCATAGAAACCGATGCACAGCGCCGCATTCTTGCCGAGCTCGGCTGCCACGAAGGCCAAGGCTATCTGATCTCAAACCCTTTGGCAGACTACGCCGCTGAGGCCTTTCTGCGGCGACGGGCTCCGGACGCGCCAATCCCATCGTCTCGACCATTGCAACGAACCGCATCGCCGTAGCCGGAGGACTCCGCATGACGCGCACGCTCCTCACCCTGACGTTGCTGGCCATCCACGTCGCCACCAGCCCGGTTTCAGCATCGCCCGAGGCCGCCCGCGCCTTGGTGGACAGGGCGATCGCCCACTACGACGCCGTTGGACGTGATGCGGCCTTCGCCGATTTCAACCGCAAGGATGGCCCTTTCACCGCTGGCGATCTCTATGTCTGGGTGCTCGCCCTCCACCAGACGGTGCTGGCCCATGGTGCCAACCCCGCTCTCATCGGCAAGGACTTGTCGGCCCTGCGCGACGTCAACGGCGTGCAGGTGACGACAAGCGTTCTCGAAGCCGCTCTGGCCGATGCGCAAGGCGGGTGGTCGTCTTATGTTTGGACCAACCCGGTCACGCGCAAGCTGGAGCCGAAACGCGCCTGGTCCAAGCTGCACGACGGCCTGGTATTCGTGTCCGGGACCTACGGCAGCGAGACGGAGTAGGCGGCCACTCCGTCGATCACGGCATTGAGCCGTGCCCCGACCTTGGCAGTGGCCCCTTGTCGAGCCACCCATTGCCAAGACAAACGGCACCCCCACGGGCAGCCGCGATGCCTGTCGGGCCCCGGCGTACGAATTCACCGGCGATCCCGGTACCGGCCTGAAAGCGCCTGCTACCAGCGCAGGATCGATCCCAGAAATCCGCGCATGATGCGGCGGCCAAGGTATCGGGCTCCGGAGCGCAGCGCGCTGTCCATGGCGTGCTCGACCAAGCCCTTGCCGCGCCGTTTCGGGCGTTCCCGGTCCGGGGCTTCCGCCTGCTTGCGCGCCTCGCGTCCCCGCAAGAGTTCATAGGCCGAGTCCCGGTCCACGTCGCGGTCATAGCGGCCGCGCATCGGGCTATCGGCCATGACGGCCGCGCGCTCCGCATCGGTGATCGGCCCAAGGCGCGAACGGGGTGGGCGGATCAGAGTGCGTTGCACCATCCCAGGTACCCCCTTGGCTTCCAGACACGAGACCAAGGCTTCGCCCACGCCCAGCTCGGTGATGACTTGTGCGGTGTCCAGATCCGGATTCGGCCGGAACGTCTCGGCGGCGGCACGGACGGCGCGCTGGTCCTTGCGTGTGAAGGCACGCAAGGCGTGTTGTACCCGATTGCCAAGCTGGCCCAGCACGGTTTCGGGCAAATCCAAAGGGTTCTGCGTGACGAAATAGACGCCCACGCCCTTGGAGCGGATCAGCCGCACGACCTGTTCGATCTTGTCGACCAACACATCCGGTGCGTCGTCGAACAAGAGATGGGCCTCATCGAAGAACAGCACCAGCTCCGGCTGCTCCGGATCACCTCGTTCCGGCAGGTTCTCGAACAGCTCAGACAGCAGCCAGACCAGAAAGGTCGCGTACAGCCGCGGTCGCTGCATCAGGGCTTCGGCAGCGAGCACGTTGATCACACCGCGCCCGCTGTCGTCGGTGCGCATCAGGTCACCCAGCTCCAGCCCCGGCTCGCCCAGAAACCGGTCCGCGCCCTCCTGCTCCAGGATCAGCAACCGCCGCTGGATCGCCCCAATGGACGGTGTGCTGACATGACCGTATTCGACACTGAGCCGTTTGCGCTCTTCGCCCACATAGGCAAGCATGGCCCGCAGGTCCTTGAGGTCGAGCAGGAACAGGCCTTCGTCGTCGGCAAGGGCGAAGGCAATGTTCAAGACACCGGTCTGCGTGTCGTTGAGGTTCAACAAGCGCGCCAACAGCAGCGGCCCGATCTCCGAGACCGGAACGCGCACCGGGTGGCCGTTCTCACCGAAGATATCCCAGAACACGGTGGGGAAGCCTTGGAAATCATCCTGGGGCAGGCCGATGCGCTTGAGCCGCTCGACAATGAAGTCCTTTGGTGTGCCAGGACGGCTCAAGCCCGAAAGATCGCCCTTGACATCGGCCAGGAAAACCGGCGTGCCGATGGCTGAGAACGCCTCGGCCAAGATCTGCAGCGTCACGGTTTTTCCGGTACCGGTTGCCCCGGCGATCAAGCCGTGACGGTTGGCATAGCCTGGCAAGAGCTGCACCCGGTGTTCACCGGCTCCGATTACCAAACCCGACGCCACCATGGCGTATCCTCCCCTGTGCCCCATCCATTCACGACACTCTGCCGACCGTTGTCACAGTAGCTGGCCAGACGAAGCGCGCCAACCGGTAGCACCGGTCTCCAAGCAGCGAAGCGGCGGCCCAAACAGATAAGGATATGCCACGATGCGCATCCCACGCCCACGCTCCCGCGTCGGGATGCGGGCGGCACAGCCTACCGCCCGGGCCCACGCCCCCAAGGGATCGCCTGCCACAAGCGCTCATGCACCACATAAAGGACCAAGGCGGACCCGGCCGCCAAGAGCGAAAGGGTTCCGGCATGGGACCAAGAGCCGGTGACCAGATAGCCGAGACCGGTGGTGCTCACAAGACCGATCAGTTGCCAGGTCAATGCTTTCGTGACAAGGCGCAGCGTGGTTTCCATGGGGCACATCCGCAGCGACGGGATCGGGACCCGCAATCGGGTGCGCACAATGGCGCTTCTTCTTCGGTGACGGAATGCGGAAGTGGCGATATTTGTTTGATTTATGTGACAATACTATCCATCTTGGTGGAAAAATTCCAAAATGCTGAGTTTCCTCTCATATCCGACAGAATCATGAACAAACGGGACCGGGCACAGCTTTTCCGCAAACGTCTGCTGCAGGCGCTGGGGCAGGACCATGTCAGCCAGGCCGAATTGGCGCGGGCTGCCGGCATCGACCGCTCCACCCTGGCACAACTGCTGCGTGAAGATGGCACGCGCACACCGAACGGGCACACAATCGCCGAGATCGCCGGTTGCCTGAAGGTGAGCACCGACTGGCTGCTCGGCCTCTCCAGCCAGCCGCAACCGGTGGCCGAAGTGTTGGACGGCTCGCTGCAGATCGCCCGCGGCTCACAGTCGCCAATCGACCAGAATCTGTCACTGTGGTATGATGAAGCCAGAGGATACAAAATCCGCCACGTTCCGACCACACTGCCGGATCCACTGAAGATCGAGGCAGTGCTGCGCTACGAGTTCGAGCCAGGCGTGGAAAAAACCGCCGACCAAGCGATCGCCGAAAGCGCGGTCCGGCTTGGCTACATGCGCCTGCCCGAAACGGATATGGAAGTGTGCGTGCCGCGCCAGTCGATCGAGGGGTTCGTGCAAGGCACGGACGTGTGGGCGGGTCTGCCGGCCACCATCCGGCGCGAGCAAATCGACCATATGACCAGTGTCATCGACGAATTGTACCCGACCTTGCGGCTCTATCTGTACGACGCGCGGCGCACCTTTTCTGTGCCATTCACCCTGTTTGGCCCACTACGGGCCGCCGTTTACATCGGCCAGGCCTATTTCGTCTTCAACACCACCAAGCACATCCGCCTCTTGACACAGCATTTCGACACATTGGTGCGCCAGGCGGTGGTCCAGGCGCATGAAATGACCGATTTCCTGGACACCATGCGGCGCCACATGCCGACAGTCTGACACCCCACCAAACGCCGCACTCATTCCACCGCTTCGGAGACCGTCCCCATGAGGCTGCACACCCTGCCGGGCATGCCTTTTGTCAACGACATGCCGGCCGGCACCGAGGCGGCGACCCGGATGTTGATTGCCCAAGATCCCGCTTTGGTACCGTGCCTGGAGGTCGATCGGCCGATGACCTGGGAGGTGCGTCCAAACGGATTCCCGGGCCTCGTGCACATCATCCTGGAACAGCAGGTGTCAACGGCGGCCGGCACCGCAATGTGGAAAAAACTCTGCAATATGGCGGGTTCGGTCACACCCGAGACATTTCTCCTGCTTGATGACGATGTCCTACGGCACTGCGGTTTCAGTCGACAGAAAATGCAGTACTGCCGCAGCCTGGCCGCAGAGGTGCGCGACCGTCGCTTCGACCCGGACGCGCTGGCCAGCATGACCGACGACGAGGCGATGGCAGCGCTGACGGCACGCAAAGGCATCGGCCGTTGGACGGCGGAGATCTACCTCCTCATGGTACTTGGCCGACCCGATCTGTGGCCGGCCGGCGATCTCGCCCTGCAGATCGGCCTGCAACGCCTGCTCGGTCTACCAAAGCGACCAATGCCAGCCGAGACCGACGCGCGCGCAGAAGCGTGGCGGCCACACCGCAGCTTGGCCGCCCGGCTCATCTGGAACTACTATCTGGCCGGCTCTCCCCCGCCACGCCCCCGTCGGACGCAACCCTGATCCAGCAACGGCGCCGGCTGTGACACTCTGGCCAACGGCAGCGGCGGCAACGCTCCCCAGATCCGCAATTGTGGGCCTCCCCCCCAACCGGGGTTCGCGGCATGGGAGCAATGGCATGACGGACTACCAACAAGTCGCCCGGGACTTCCAGGACGGTATGGTGACTCTGAACCAGGCAGCCCCTGACGTGGTGCGTGCCTTCAAGGAGCTGATGAAGACGACGACAGCGCCTGGGACGCTACCATTCAAGACGAAGGAACTGATCGCCCTTGCGATCGGGATTTCGGTTCGCTGCGACGGCTGCATCGCCACCCATGCCAAAGCGGTGGTGAACGCCGGCGCTACTCGCGAGGAAGTGGTGGAAACCATCGGTGTCGCCGTACTCATGGGTGGCGGCCCATCCGTGGTCTATGGCGTCGAAGCCTTGAAGG
Source organism: Azospirillaceae bacterium (assembly GCA_028281465.1). Classification (GTDB taxonomy): domain Bacteria; phylum Pseudomonadota; class Alphaproteobacteria; order Azospirillales; family Azospirillaceae; genus JANQJV01. The sequence goes on from JANQJV010000099.1 coordinate 15,147, forward strand.
CCTACGACCAATTCGCGACCGCCGGGTGACACCAGGTCATACCGGCGAGGCACGCTGGTTGTTGACGCCGGCGCACGGCTTTGTTGGTCATTGCCAGTCCGGCGTCAGTTATCTTGGCCGGTCGGTATGCCGGCGGGGCTGTGTTATGGCGGAGATCGCGTAGGCGCGGGGATTGCTCCCGCGCCAGTCTCATAGAACCAGACGTGCGGGCCTCGCATCCGGCTCCTTGGGTCGACCGACCAGAGTGCCAGCGGGGGACGGTAGCCGTGACGGCTATCGTGGAAGACCGGATCGTAGATCGGCTCCAGTCCCACACCGGCCTTTCGACCGACCCACCATGACCGAAACGGTGGCTTTTCGACGGCGTGCCCTCCTTTATAGCACGGTTGTCGGCATGAAGATCGG
>JANQJV010000103.1 GCA_028281465.1 Azospirillaceae bacterium
ATCTTCATGCCGACAACCGTGCTATAAATAGGGCACGCCGTCGAAAAGCCACCGTTTCGGTCATGGTGGGTCGGTCGAAAGGCCGGTGTGGGACTAGATCCAAACCGCCGGGACCACCAACCAAATGCCGGTTGGCCGGTTTCGTCCGGCAACGGGGCGTCACGCAAGCGGGTCCGATCCGTCTTCCCCTGCCAATTCGCGCCGAATCGCCAGCAACCGGGCCAAATTCTCGTCGGTCGGCGCCGCGCTGAAACACGCTTTGGCATGGGTCAGATCATCTTGAAGCTTGGGTCGCACCGACCGGCGCAAAATGTCGCGCACCATGTCGCGAACCTGCTCGGACGGCGCCTCCGGCGCCAAAATGGCCGCATCACCTCCCGAGCAATCGGCCAAGACCTCCTCCAAAGCCGGGCCAAACCCGCGCGTACGCAGGCCGTCTTGCAAGGCCACCGCGTCCAGGTCGGGATGCGCAGACAACAGAGCGATCGCCTCGTCGCGCACCGCATCAAGCGTGGGAATGCCGGTCTCCAGACCAAGAAACACGTCTTCGAATTCTTCGAACAGTGCCGGGTGGCAGACCAACACCTGCACCAGTAGGCGCCGTTGGCGCGCCAACGGCGACCGGACGTGACGGGTTTCCGGTACGAAGTTCCCAGGTGCTGACCCCGGACCACCACCCCGAACATCCTGACCGTCGCCCCGAGCGATCCAACCACCGCCCGGCCGGAATGCCCGACGCGGATCACCGCGACGTGGCCGCCAGAAGAACGCTTCGCGCACGCGCCGGCGCATCTCGTCGCGATAGAAGCGTTGGACCGGACGGTCGGCAATCTGATCGACCAGGCCGTCCAGGGCGACCTCCAGGCCAGCCCGCGCCTCCGGCGTCTCGAAACGACGGCCTCGGGTCTCCTGTTCCCACAACACATCGACTAGAGGCCGGGCCCGAGCGATGACGTCCTGCATGGCGTCGCGACCGGCGACACGGATCAGACTGTCGGGGTCGTGTCCCTGTGGCAAATAGGCGAAGCAGGCCGATTGGGACGGGACCAATAGCGGCAGAATACGCGCCGCGGCCCGGGCCGCGGCGCGCCGTCCAGCGGCGTCGCCATCAAAGCACAAGACCGGAACCCGCTCGGTACCGGGTGGAAACAGCCGCCACAGGGTCTCGATCTGCTGCTCGGTGAGTGCCGTTCCCAATGGCGCCACCGCACCGCCGAACCCGGCCTTGGCCAAGGCGATGACATCCATATAGCCCTCGACCACCACCACCGGCGCACCATCCGTCACCGCCTGGCGGGCCCGCGACAAGCCGTACAGCGTCTTGCCCTTGTGGAAGATCGGCGTTTCCGCCGAGTTGATGTATTTCGGGCCGTCACCGTGCAGCAGGCGACCGCCGAACGCGACGACGCGGCCGCGCCGGTCCGCCACCGGAAACATGACGCGGTGCCGAAAGAAGCTATAGGCAGCCCGCCCGTCGTCTGGCTGACGCAGCAGCCCAGCCTCGATCAGGACCGGCTCGGCGAACCCCTGTGCCAGCAAGGACTGACGCAGGGCTCCCCCATCGGCTGGCGCATACCCCAACTGGAAACTGGCGATGGTTTCGGCATCGAGGCCGCGCCCGACCAGATACTCCCACGCCTGCCGACCAGCCGAGGTGCCGCGCAATTGCGCCTGAAACCAGACCGACGCCGCATCCACAGCCGCATACAGGGTCTTCTCGTGGTCGTAGCGGGCGCGGGCCTGCGGGGTCGGCTGGGGAACCGCAACACCTGCCTCGCCGGCCAGACGTTCCACGGCCTCGACGAAACTCAAGTTGTCGTGCCGCATGACGAAGCCGACAATGTCGCCATGGGCACCACAGCCGAAGCAATGGAAGAACCCCTTCTGGTCGTTCAGGGTGAAACTGGGAGTCTTTTCCTGGTGGAACGGACAACACGCCTTGAATTCACGCCCGGCGCGCAACAAGCGCACCCTGCGTCCGACCACGGCGGAAAGGGGCAGCCGACTCCGCAGGTCGTCCAAGAAATCGGGAGGAAAAGCCATGCCCGTTGTGTATCAGCGCCAATCCGACGGTTCTGCCGGCCGGCATCGCCGGGTCAGGCGGGCGAGCGCAGAACCTCTCGCACGATACCGCATGCCTTGGAGAAGTCCATCTGGTCGGGATAGCGGCTACGCAGTTCCGCCATGGTGCGACCCATGTCCTTGAAACAGGAAGCGCCGATCTCCGACATGACGGTGCGCACCGCGGCCTTGGTCTCTCCATCATCGAGCACCCGCGGGATGAACCGTTCGATCACGTCGATCTCGTCCTGCTCCTGCTGCGCCAGTTCGAGCCGGCCGGACTGTTCATACAAGCTGATCGCTTCGCGGCGCTGTTTGACCATGGTGCGCAACATGGCCAACACCTCGACGTCGCGGATTTCGTCGCCATCGCCACGCGCCCGTGCCGCAATGTCGCGATCCTTGAGTGCAGCCAATATCAAGCGCAAGGTTCCAACTGCGTGTTGGTCCTTCTGCAACGCGGCCGCTTTCAGTGCTTCATTCAGGCGCGCTCTGAGCATTGTCCTCACCCCGATTCCGCGCAACTAAGTAATCTCCAAGTCACGATGCGCGTTCTTACTCAAACAGACGTGGTTTGACCAGCGTTTCCCGCAGGTGCGCCACCGGCACCGCGTCGACGCCAGTGCCGGAAACCGCCGACCGACGGAACGCCACCACCGCCCCGGCCGCGCCACCACGGCGGCGACAGGCGTGACCCGGCTGAGACTTGCAGATATGATGACGACTCCGATTTGCAAAGGTAGGGTACAGATGGCCACACCCGCAGCGTTCCGAGAGCATGACGCCCAACCGTTTTCACCCCCGCCCAAGCCACTGGGCGCCACCGCGGTCGTGGTTCTCGACGATGGAACGGTGCTGTGGGGTCGCGGCTTTGGCGCCACCGGGGCCGAGGTGGGTGAGGTATGTTTCAATACCTCCATGACCGGATACCAGGAGATCCTGACCGACCCCAGTTATGCGGGGCAAATCGTCACCTTCACATTTCCACATATCGGCATTGTCGGCGCCAATGGCGAAGACATGGAAACCACCACACCAGTGACGCGTGGCCTGATCATCCGCGCTATCCCCACTGACCCCTCCAATTGGCGGGCCCGGCTTCGACTCGATGCGTGGCTGAAACGGCATGACCTGATCGGCGTCGCCGGCATTGACACCCGGCGGCTGACCCGGCGGATCCGGGACCAAGGGCCACCGAATGGCATCATCTGCCATGACCCTGGCGGCACTTTCGATCTGCCGGCGTTGTTGGAGCGGGCGCGGATTTGGCCGGGCTTGGAAGGCATGGATCTGGCCGGCGAAGTGACCTGTCGACAGACATACGGCTGGACCGAGACTCCCTGGCACCTCAAGGACGGCTATGGCCAAGGCACCGAGTCCCACTTCCATGTCGTCGCCATGGATTTCGGCACCAAGCGTAACATCCTGCGTAACCTGGCTGGCATCGGGTGCCGTGTCACCGTGGTGCCCGCTTCGGCCAGCGTGGACGAGGTGTTGCGCCACGACCCAGACGGCATTTTCCTATCCAATGGCCCGGGCGATCCGGCCGCCACCGGCATCTATGCCGTACCGGTCATCCAAGGCCTGCTGGCGACCGGCCTGCCGACGTTCGGTATTTGTCTGGGACACCAGATGTTGGCGCTGGCGCTCGGCGCTCGGACCGAGAAAATGGCGCGCGGCCACCGCGGCGCCAATCACCCGGTCAAGGACCTCACCACCGGGAAGGTCGAGATCACAAGCCAGAACCACGGCTTTGTCGTGGTGCCGGACTCGTTGCCCGACGGCGTCGACACCACCCATGTCTCGCTGTTCGACGGCACCAACGAGGGTTTCCGGATCGCCGGCCGACCCGTGTTTGCCGTCCAATACCACCCCGAAGCATCCCCCGGACCACAGGACAGCCATTACTTGTTCGCCCGGTTTGCCGAGCTCATGCAGGCGAAACGCAACGCAGCATAATCACGCGCATCGTGCCATGACTGGAGCCCACGGAATGCGCGGAGAGCGTGCAAGTGTTTGCAAATTCGGCCAAACGGACACCATATATAGTGTGTACGCTCGCTATCGAATCGATATATATGGGGCGCCAAGGGGCTTGATCGACAAAACTGGCGGCCTCCGAGCGCACCCCGACTCATCATCCATGGGCGCCTTTTATCAGTGGCGCTGCAACCAAACCGTCGTCAGGTCGTCATGTAGGTGGGTACCATAGCGAGCCGCATGGCGCTCAAGCAACGCGTCGAGCGGTCGGTCGACGCCACTGGCATGGACGTCCTTGATCCAGGCGAGCAATCCCTTCTCTCCCAGCATCTCCCCTTCCTGGTCCAAACTTTCGGTCAGCGCATCGCTGTAGAGGAAGAGGAAACTGCCGGGTGGCACCGCGACGTGCCGGTTTTCGTAGGTTTCGCCGGCAAAGGCACCCAGAAAGACACCGCTGGCATCCACGGCCATCATGCCGTCGTGCCGGCCCAAGATCGGATCGGGGGAGCCGGCCGACGCATAGGTCAGGCAATCAGTCCGGGTGTCGAGCACCCCGTAAAACGCCGTGGCATATTGCCCAATGGTCAGGATGTCGTTGAGGCGCCGGTTGAGCTGCGCCAGCAACGCCGCGGGATCGAGAAGCTCCGCGCTCGGCAGCCGCGACATCAACGTGTGCAGCCGGAAGGCGTTGATGGCAGCGGTGATGCCATGGCCGGACAAATCGGCAATGAAGAGGCCGATCTTCGTGTCGTCGATCTCGAACAAGGTCCAGAAATCGCCGCCAACCTCATCGGAACTGCGAAAATGCATTTCGATGTCGAGGGCACGCGGCCTGGCGATCTCCAAGATCTTGTCTTCTTCTGGAACCAGGGCGAGTTGCATGGAGCGAGCCATGCGCAGATCGCGTTCGACGCGTTCTCGGAATTCCCGCAGCTCCTGGATCAGTGACATACGTTCCAAGTGGTAGCGAACCCGAGCGATGCATTCGCCTGGGTTGACCGGCTTGCTGATGATGTCGGTGGCACCGGCCTGGAAACAGATTGTGCGGTGTTGGTCGGAATTGACGGCACTCTGCATCAGGATCGGAAGGTCACGGTGGTGCGGCTGCTGGCGCAACGACTTGCACACACCGATTCCATCCATGCGCGGCGGTGTCGTGTCGAGCAACACGAGATCGGGGTGGAATTCATCGACACGGGCCAGCACTTCTTCGCTCTGCTGGGCGAACTCGACTTGAGTGATGCCCGCCCAGGTGAGGAAGCGAGCCAATGTTTTACGGTTGAAGGAACTGTCATCAGCGATCAGGACCCGACGCTCGTTGAGCGGAATGCCCAAATCAATGCCATAGAGGGTGGGCGGCGATCCGGGGTTAGCGCTCATGGGCGAAGCGGAGTGCCGTACACCGCCCCCCCTTGGTGATTGAGACTTCGTCAGCCAAGGCGTGCACGATGGCAAGGCCTCGGCCCGAGGCCTGGTCCTCATCACTCAAGGAAAACTGGGACGGTGGCTCGTATCCGGCCCCTTCGTCATCGACGGATATCTGCAACTCGCGGTCGCTCCACCATGCGGTGATCGCAATCCACCGCCGATGCGCCTCCGGCTGCTCCAGCAATCGCCTCAACTGATCAACGAACGCTTCATAATAGGCCACGTCGGCGGCCAAATCATCGTCGATGCCAAGGTTGCCGTGCAAAATGGCGTTCGCCACCGTTTCGTGCAGCGCCATCTCCACAGTGCTTCGCCTCGCCCTCGGCAAGGCGCCGCGGTGTTCCAACGCATCACACACAACCCGCGCCGTATCGACGGCAGAAAAAGCGGTTGGCGTCGTTAAGGTCAGGCAGAAATCGCCGCGTCCATCTGCCGTTTCGATCCGGTCGGCCAGCATATCATCATCGGCACGAAACTCGACATAGCCGCGGAACGGCCGTTCCAAAGCCAAAGCGAGCCGGTCCGATGTCATGTCGGCCATGACCAGCACCCCCGCATCTGCGGTCTCCCCAGCCGCGTCCAAACGCGTTCCAGTCAACAGCCGCTTCAGAACCTCGCCGGAAACGCCATCGGTCGCGATGCGGCGGCGTGGCTGCTGTGCCATAATCAGCATCGTTCAATCTTCGATGTCGAACATCTTGTGAAACTTGGCAACGGTGATCAACCGTTTGACATCGTCGCGCGCACCTCGGATCTTAAACTCCAAGTTGCGTTTCAGGGCCGTGTCTCGCGCTATGATGAACATGCCGAGGCCCGAAGAGTCGACGAAGTCGAGTCCATCCAGGTCGAATACCATTTGGTGACCCAGCGGCCCTTCAAAAGCGGCGATGACATGGCGGAACTTCTCATGGTCCGCAAACGTCATCCGGCCGCTCAAGAAGACTTCGGTTTGGCCCTGCCCGGTTTTAATTTTGTACTCCATCGCCTGCTCTGCTGCCCATTCCGTCACGGCCGGGGATGCCCCGTTATTCTGTCGATACCAGAATAAACGGCTTTGAGAATGATGCTATCATAGAACAAAAACGGTTACCACTAAGAGTACCATGTCCATTTGATGACACCATGAAATCCGGCTCAGTGTCTGTTTTACGCCAAATGCATCGATTTCGCCAAGTCAACTCTTGAATCATCGCCCAGCAACGGTGATCGCACATTGGCGCAGTCATGTCGCGGCATCGGTAGGCCGGTGTCGTCGCCGCCTGGAATGAAGAACCGGCACTGGAATCGAGCATTGACTCATTCCGTTCTCCTGCCCACTCGGTTAAACTGTCGGCTCGTGTTCCGTGGACATGTTGGCCTGAGATGGCAATCGAAATTCGAACGTTCTTTTTGCCGGACGCGGAGGATGACTCAGCCCGAGCCTGCCAAGAGCTGACCGATTTCATGCGTGCGGTGGAAATCGACCGGATCGACACGGCCCATGCCGGCGACGGCTGGCGCCTATTGGTTATCTACCGTCCGCTCAAGGCCCGTGAGGAGCGAGCACAAATCAAGACCGCCATCCATGCGGCCCTTATCGGCTGGCGCGAGAAAACCATAACCTCGACCGGAGCCGACCGGCCAACCGTGCTACCGGATGACTTGGCTGGGGAAATCGCAACCTACGCCCCAACCACCGTGCGGGAATTGTCGGTGATTGTCGGCGATCGGCCCTGGGCCCTGGAGTCCTTCGGACGCGATGTGGTCCAGGTGGTACGCGCTACCCTGGACGAGCTCATCGACGACACACGATAAGCGCGGGCAGGATCGGCCGCCCGAAAAAGGGCGGCCAGCGGCGCGATCAGGCACCGCTGCGCACCGGGTGAATCAGGCTTTCCGGATCGGCTTTCTCGACCTGCAGGAGGACGCCGTCGTTGCCAATGACCCGAACGGTTTCCCCAGCCGGCAAGTCGCTGCCTTCGACCGTCCACAAGGTATCACCGACAAAGGCCCGTCCACGTCCGTTGACGATGGCGCTCTCCAGCACAATCAACTGTCCGATGTATTGCAAACCGCGCCGGTTGAGAGTCGGCCGATCGGAAACGACCGGCTCGTGCCGCAGATAGAGTCGGGTGAGCAAGACAAATGTGATGGCACATCCGGCAAACACCACGAACTGAATCTGCCAAAGAAGATCAGTGACTACATAAGAGCAGACACCGACGACGAACGCCGAAACGCCGAGCCAAAGAAAGAAGCCACTGCGCGCCACCATGTCCAAGAGACCAAGGATGGCCGCCACCACCCACCAATGCCAAAACTCGATGATCATGCCGGCCTCATCGGTGAGGTCCGGGACCACCCAGTTGGGGCATGACCGACTCGCCCGCGCCGGTAACCGGTTCGGCATGGCCATGGTTCCGGTCGTGTCCGGCATGGGGATCGCCTGGCCATCCAGCACCGGTACTGCCTTGACCGTTGCCGCTGAACGCCTCTTTGGCAAGCTCGGCAATACCGCCCAAGGCACCAATCACGTTACTCGCTTCCAGAGGCATCATCAGCACTTTGTGATTCGGCGCCGCAGCCATGGACGTGAGGGCGTGGACATATTGTTGGGCAACGAAATAGTTGACGGCACTGATGTTGCCAGAGCTGATCGCCTCCGACATCAAGCGGGTTGCCTCCGATTCCGCAGCCGCTTCACGCTCCCGTGCTTCGGCATCGCGGTAAGCCGCTTCACGCCGCCCCTCGGCCTGGAGGATGGCCGCTTGCTTCTCGCCTTCAGCGCGCAGAATGGCCGCCTGGCGCTGACCTTCCGCCTCCAGAATGGCGGCACGCCGATCGCGTTCGGCTTTCATCTGCCGGGCCATAGAATCGACCAGGTCACGCGGTGGCTGGATGTCGCGGATTTCGATGCGGGTGACTTTGATTCCCCACGGGCTGGTGGCGTCGTCCACCACGTGCAAAAGCTGCGCATTGATCTTGTCACGTTGCGACAGCAGTTCGTCCAAGTCCATCGATCCCATGACCGTACGGATGTTGGTCATGGTCAGATTGAGGATGGCGAGCTGCATGTTGTTCACCTCATACGAGGCCTTGGCCGCATCCAGAACCGAAAAGAACACCACGCCATCGACCGTGACCATGGCGTTGTCCTTGGTGATGACCTCCTGCGACGGCACATCCAGGACCGTCTCCATCATGCTGATGCGTGTCCCGATCTTGTCGATCAACGGGACGATAAGGTGCAGACCAGGCGACAAGGTACGCGTATACCGGCCGAACCGTTCGACGGTGTACTCTTTGCCCTGCGGGACCGTGACCACGCCGAGCCAGACCAATATCAATGCGAACGCGAACAGTGCGAGCGCGAATAACGTGAAACCAGTGAATTCCGTCATAGTTTCGCCCCTTGGTGACACCTTCCCGGCATGCCGGGTCCCGGTTCGGCGCACGCACTATGCACCACAGTCCAGCGAAAAAAAAGCCCGTGCGCGGCGCGTGGAGCGTGCGCACGCCCGGCGTGTGCCGCCACCGGCCGGTACGGCTACAGGGCAGGCCGTATGTCCGGTGACCCCGCCGAGTCGATGGTCAGCCGGCCGCCCGACGCAGGCTTCCCGAGCCAGCACCGCTGGCGGAGCCCCCCACCATGACATAAAGGCCACGCTGACCCTCGAGTGGCTTGAACCGTTCCGTGATGCCGAGCACCGTCTCAGCACCACCAAGGTAAAGGAAGCCATCTGGCGCCATGACCCGGGCGATCTGACTTAGCACCCGACCTTTCGTCGGCTGGTCGAAATAGATCAGCACATTGCGACAAAACACGACATCGAAGGTGCCCAGCGACCCTAGCTCACCCAAAAGATTATGCTCTTTGAATGTCACCATTTCGCGCAGTTGCGGGCTGATCTGCCACTTGTCGCCGACCTGCCGGAAATGCTTGACCAGCATGGTGATGGGCAACCCACGCTGGACCTCGAACTGCGTGTAAATGCCATTGCGGGCCCGCTCCACCATCTCGCCCGACAGGTCGGTACCGATGATGTCGATCTTCCAACCGCGCAGTTTGGTGGCCTCGTCGGACAAGACCATGGCCACGGTGTAGGGTTCCTGACCGCTCGAACAGGCAGCCGACCAGATGCGCAACTGGCGGCGCGAAGAGCGTACCTCGAGCACCCTCGGCAAAACAACATTTCTAAACAAATCGAATGGCTTCTGGTCACGAAAGAATGACGACTCATTCGTCGTCATGGCTTCGGTGATTTCGCGCAACAGCGCTTCATCCTTCTGCCCACGCACGCTGGAAGCGAGTTCGTCCAGGCTCCTCATGCTGCGCTTGCGCGCCACCGGCATGAGGCGTGATTCAAGCAGGTAGGCCTTATCTTTGGTCAGCACCAGGCCGGACCGCTGCTTCAACAGGGTGCAGAACATGTCGAAATCTTCGACTCTCATGCCGCAGTCCTCAACGCAAACTTGCGGATATAGGGGCCGATCTCGCGTATGGGCAGGACCGCGCTGCACAGACCCGCCGTCGCCACGGCCCCGGGCATGCCCCAAACCACACTCGTGGCCTCGTCCTGGCCCACCACCATGCCACCGGCGTTGACCACCTCGCGACAGCCGCGCAGTCCATCCTGCCCCATTCCGGTGAGAATCACGGCCAAAACCCTGCCGCCGAAGGCCCGAACGATACTCCGCAGCATCGGATCAGCCGCCGGTCGACAGAAATTCTCTGGCGGGTCTTTGGTCAAGCTGATGCTCGGCCGGTTGCCCCGGGCGTTCACGATCATATGGAAATCCCCCGGCGCCACATAGACGCGCCCGCCAGCCAGCGCTTCGCCATCCTTGCCTTCCGCAGCCGCCAGGCCGCATTGCCGACTGATGTGTTCGGCCAAGATTGTCGTGAAAGTTGCTGGCATGTGCTGAGTGATGAGTATTGGTGGAGTCGTCGATCCGCGCAAATGCGCCAGCACCTCGAACAAGGCTTGCGGCCCACCGGTGGAACTGCCGATGGCGATCACATCCGGCATGAGATTGGCCGGAACTGGCCGGGTTTTGATGGCGCTAGCCGCCGACTCGGGCCGAGATCGCACCGTTGCGCCGAAGCTCGGACGGGCCGACGGCAGACCACGGATCTCGCCGCGACCACCCGACCCGGCACGCCGCGCCGCGGCACCGAGCGCCTTGACCTTGTTGATGAGCTCGCGCCGAAACTCATCGGCGCCACTCAGCTCACGAGTCGATGTCGGCTTTGGGATATAGTCAGCCGCCCCAGCCTGCAGGGCTCGCAGGCTGACATCGGCATTTTTGCGTGTCAGGGTCGAGGCCATGATGACCTTGACCGAGGGGGCCACCGCGAGAAGCTTGGGAATGGCCGTGAGGCCATCCATCACCGGCATTTCGATATCGAGCACAACAACGTCGATGCTTTGACGCTGTAGCGTATTGATGGCCATCTGACCATCGCCCACCGAAGCCACCACCGAGATGTCCGCGTCGCCCTCCAGCCCGCGTGTCAGCAGGCCGCGGATCACCGCGGAATCATCGACAACCATGACCCGATAGGGTTCACTGCCCGCGGCTCGAGCCGATACCCCTCCCTTGCCCGCACGATTTGTCATTATCTAAGCGACCCGGATGCCTTAGAGCAGTCCGACTTGGGCGAATTTGGTCTGGATGATATCGCTGTCGAACGGCTTCATGATGTATTCGTTTGCTCCCGCACTCAGGGCTTCCTGAATGTGCGCAAGGTCGTTTTCCGTAGTGCAGAATACCACTTTTGGTGACTGGCCGCCGCTCATTTTACGCAGCCGCCGCAGAAACTCGATGCCCGACATGACCGGCATATTCCAATCCAACAGGATCGCATCGGGCATCTGTTTGGCACATGCTTCCATGGCCTGTTGGCCATCCTCCGCCTCGGTACAGCTAAAACTGAGCTCCTCTAGGATCTTTCGGGCCACCTTCCGAACGACCCGACTGTCGTCGACCACGAGACAGGATTTCATCGCTCAACCCTCATGAGCCGTACCGGTGCGATGGATGACCTGACACCGTCACGCCGGCTCCAAACTGGCGAAGTTGAGGAGCCGCGGTACGTCCAGGACCACCAACAGCTGATTGTTCAGCCTGTATATACCGAGAGATACCTCACGCCAACGCGGATCGAGGGTGGCCGGACTGCGTTCGAAGTCCTGATTCGAAAGACTGAGCACCTCGCCAACCATATCGACCATGAGACTGTAAAGCTCACCCTGGTGATCCACAACGATGCTCATGCCCGGCTTATCCTTCGGCCGCGGCGGCAGATTGAGCCTGAGCCGAACGTCGATGGCCGTGACGATGCGACCACGCAGATTGAGCGAGCCTGCCACCTCCGGCGGTGCCAACGGGATGCGCGTGATCCGCTGCTGGCCCAGAACATCCTGCACTTGCAGCACCGGGATGCCGAAAACCTGCTCGGCAATGGTCATGGTCACGTAATCGTGGCTGCCTTCGCCCTGGAACTGGTCGTCCTCGCTGCGGCGCACAGGCATCTTCCCGTTCATCATGCCACCTTCTGTTCCGACAAGGTTTGCGACAGCGTGTACAACAAGGCGTCACGGTCGAATTTGGCGACGTAGTCATTGAAACCAGCCTGCCGACCCCGGTCCAGGTCACGCGTGGTGGCGTAACTCGATAGGGCAATCAGCGGCGTATCCTGCCAGCGGGTACCCCGGCGGATGGTTTGCGCGAATTCCAATCCGCTCATCCCCGGCATCTCGATATCGCTGACGATGACGTCGAACTGTTCGCCCTGCTCGCACAGGTTGAGGGCTTCCGAGGCGCTGTCCACCGTCAGCACGTCGTAACCGGCAACGCTGAGCAAAGGGGTAAGCAGATTGCGGAAGAACGGGCTGTCGTCGACCAGCAAGACCCGCTTGGCCCGCTCCTCTTCATAGGCCTCACGGTTGGAAGAGCCGAACCAATCCCGATACGCTTGGGTCAGATAGAAGCCGGCGTCGATCACGTCGGTCGCCCGGCCAGCGATGATGGCGCTCCCCATCAGCCCCTGGCGCTCGGTCTTGAGCTGAACATTCAAGCGTTCCTCGACGATGTCGACGATCTCGTCGACCACCAAGCCCATGGACCGGTCTCCGTCGGTAAACACCAGAACCGGCTTGCGCCCTTCACTCTCGATATCGAAGCCGGTATCAATCGGCACCAGCGGCATCAGGCTGCCACGATATTGCACCACAGGCATGCCGTTGGACAGCTCCAGGGAGGTCATGTCGACGTCTTCCAGCCGAGCGACCAAGGACAGCGGCACCGCCTTGGGCGCACCGCCGCCGGCCTTGAACAACAACAGCGCCATGCTGTCTTCGTGGCGCATCGTCTGCACCGTCTTGGTTTCACTGCGCATGGCGTCAGCCATGCTGATTTCGCCGCTGGCCGAAGCGATACCGTTCGGATCCAGGATCATGATCACGCTGCCATCGCCGAGAATGGTGTTACCTGAGAACATCTCGATATGGCGCAGGATCGGCGCCACCGGCTTGACCACGATTTCCTCGGTGTCGAACACCTTGTCGACCATGATGCCGAAGGTATAGGTGCCAACCTGGGCAACGACGATGAAGGTTTCGTCGTTGGTGTCTTCCTCGCGCTCGTCGTCGAGCCGCAACAGGTATTTCAACGACACCAGCGGCAGCAAGCGGTCGCGCAGACGCAAGACCGGGGTGCCTTTGAGGCGCTCGATTGTGTGTTCGCTGTCGGCTGCCGCACGCACCAATTCCAACACGCTGATCTGGGGAATGGCGAAGCGCTCACCGGCGCATTCCACAATCAACGCCGAGACAATGGCCAAAGTCAGAGGGATCTTGATGATAAAGGTGGTTCCACGACCTTGCACCGACTTCATCTCAATGGTGCCACCGATCTTCTCGATGTTGGTCTTCACCACATCCATGCCGACGCCGCGCCCAGACACACTGGTCACGTTCGCCGCGGTCGAGAAACCCGGCTTCATGATGAACTGCTGGACCTGCTGTTCGGTCATGCCAGACAGTTCGATCTCGGACGCCAGGCCGTTCTCGATTGCCTTCTTCTTGATCTTTTCGATGCTTAGCCCTTTACCGTCATCGGAAATCTCGATGATGATGTGGCCGCCTTCGTGGAACGCGTTGAGCGTGATCCGCCCGGTCTCGGGCTTGCCCGCGGCCAAGCGCTCGGATGGCGACTCAAGGCCGTGATCGGCCGAGTTGCGCACCATATGCGTGAGCGGATCCTTGATCAGCTCCAGGACCTGGCGATCCAACTCAGTATCGGCCCCGAGCATCTGCAGATCGATCTTCCGCCCGAGTTCGTGCGCAAGGTCGCGCACCAGACGTGGCAGCTTGGCCCAGGCATTGCCGATCGGCTGCATACGCGTCTTCATGACGCCTTCCTGCAGCTCCGAGGTGACGTGGTTGAGCCGCTGCAACGGTGCGGCGAACTCGCTTTCCTTCTGCGTGCGCAAAATTTGCAGCAATTGATTACGGGTCAGCACCAGCTCGCTGACCATGGTCATCAGATTTTCCAGAAGATCGACGTTGACACGGATGGTCTGGGCCGCAACAGCGGATTCCTTGGCTGGTGCTTCGCGATCTTCGCCGGCCGTACCATCCGCGCGCGAGGCACGCTCGGCAACCGCTGGCAGACCCGTCCCGTCCTTGCGTTCGGCCACCGCCGGCTGCGCTGCCGGTGCGGCGGGTGCGGCCGGCGCGGGCGCGGCAACCGGCGCGGGCGGTAGCGACGGCTCGGGAAGGGGGGCGGGGGCTGGTTCAGAAGCGACGGCGGGTTCGGGCACAACCGGCGGTTCCGGCGCAGCCGCCACCGGTTCGGAGGGCAGCTCGGCATCGTCGGAGTGCAGACCATGGCCCTCCGCCATAGCCTCCAGCCGCTCGATCAGCTCGCTGTCGTCCCCCGGCGGCTCCGCCTCTGTGGCCTCCAGCACCGCCAACAAGCCCTTGATGGTGTCAAGCGACTCCAAGATGATCGACACCGCATTGGGTGTGACCGGCAACTCGCCGTCGCGGAACCTGCCGAGCACGTTTTCCCCGGCATGGGCCAGCTTCTCCAGCCGTGGCAGACCGAGAAAGCCACAGGTCCCCTTCACCGTGTGCACGAGCCGGAAGATGTTGCTGAGCAACTCCGGATCGTTCGGATTGCGTTCGAGCCGCACCAACTCGACATCGAGCACGGAGAGGTTTTCTGTGGTTTCGGTCAAAAATTCACTGAGCAGATCATCCATAGTGCGGTTTCCACACGGTCGTTAACGATTCATCGGGACGTAGCGCGCTGCAACCATCGGTGCTATTCGCATGCCGGGCGGCGGCCCATGCGCTCAAGACCACCGGCATGCCCACAATCCCGCCCGCCGGGCCTATCCGGCCCTATCTGCGATCCAGTCGGGAGATCGAAAGTTCACCACGCTCGCCGATATAGGTTACGGACATAGTGTTTGGCAACTATGTAAACATGGTTAACTACGCCTGTCCGTTTCGTCTCCCAAGTGTTTCGTTACCAGCTCAGAAGCAACTGCAACGATGGCGGTTCCGACCGCTTGGCGACGAGCGACAGGCCAAAGTGCCGAGCAAACAGGCCAGTCACATAAGGATGCACGGTCTGGGGCGATATGTCCTCGACCACGTTGTGCCCGCTCAACGCCGCCGCCGCTTCCGCCGCCCATACTACCACCGGACCGGTGGCGGTAATCGTCACCGCCGCAGACACCGGCCGCGCTTCACCAGAAACGATCACCGTGCCGCCCCGTGCCAAGGTGTCGGCCGCAAGGACCAAAGCGTTCAAGAGCACCTTGGCGCCGCCACGGCGCTGCGCCAACGCGGTCTCATTGTCGATGCCGGCCCAATCCAGCCGCACTCGACCGTCGGCGAGCCAGTCGCGCGCAGCGGTTCGGAAATCGCGCAATTGGTGGCTCATCTCACCGGCAAAGCCATAAGCTAGACGAAACAGACGCAGGCGACGCGTCGCTTGGTCGGCATTCTCGCCGACCAAGCGCACAGCTTCTTCGTCAGAATGCCCTAAATCCTCAATGAGCTCAATGCCGTTGCGCATGGCGCCGATCGGCCCGGACAGATCATGACAAATCCGCGAGCACATCATCTCGGCAATTCTGATGTCTATCTGCATGGCGCTCTCCGGGCCTCCGCGCGCCAACAAATAAATCGTTTCACGACACGCAGACTGAACCGAGTTATTCTGTGGTAGTCCTCCCGATCACGACTTGGCAAGAGACAAAAAACCACCACGGAGACCGAAGGCAGCCGACTATAGACCGAACCGGCTCCAGTACACACGTTCCTCGGCGGTCGCAAAGGTCGCCGTGACTGCGGCCTGTCCGAGCGCAGCCGCCTCTTCGATGCCCGGCCGCGTCGGCCACAAGCTACGCGGACGCACCACCGGTCGCAGACGCAGCCGGGCCCCGAAGCGCCCGCGCAGGTGCGTGTAAAGGTCGTCGAGGCCATCGACCAACCCCAACGACTGAGCCTGCCGTCCGGTCCAAAACTCACCAGAAAATAGGATTTCATCCGAAGCTGCCAAGCGATCGCCGCGGCGGGTGCGCACAAGTCGTTTGAACTCCTCATGGATGTCATCCTGGACGGCACGCAGCTTGGCGACATCCTCGTCGTCCTGCTCCTGGAAAGGATCGAGAATCACCTTGCGACGGCCGGCGGTATGCACACGCCGTTCGATTCCGTAACGGCGAATCAGGTCCTGGAAGCCGAAACCAGCCGAAACGACCCCAATCGAGCCGACGATGGAACTGGGCAATGCGAAGATTTCGTCGGCGGCACAGGCCAGCCAATAGCCACCAGACGCTGCCACGTCTTCGATAAAGGCGATCACCGGGGTTTCGGTTTCTTCGGCAAGGGCCCGGATACGCCGTCCGATCAACGCGGATTGAACCGGCGAGCCACCGGGTGAATTGACCGCTAACGCCACCGCCACTTGGCCGCGCGGTGCGAAAGCCCGCTCGATCTGGGGTGCCAGCGATGCCAGCGACAGAGCCGAGCGAAGCACGCCGCCGGCGGCGATGACCCCACTCAGCCGCAATACCGACACCAAGGGTGCGGATCGCAGCAAACCGAAGCTGAGACGTTCGCGCAGCGATCGGGTCTTGGGCACGGTGCACATACCTTTCGCATTTCGAGTCAGGTTTCGGACTTTCTTCCGGCGATCCACCGCAATGGCCGTTTCAGTCGAAGCGGAGCGCGGCGGCATCGAATAACACACGCCGGGCGTCGGCGCTGTACTCTCCGTCGGGGCCGTGCATCACGAGGCCTGACAGCAAGCGGGCCGGGGCGCGGCTCCCCTGCCGGCCCGCGACGATCACGCGTCTGGCGGCGATCCCGGCCTTGGGCCAGACTGGAAAGACGGTCACGCTGCCGAACCGGCCAGCCATTAAGGCCAGCAACTCGTCCAACCGGTCGGCCCGATGAATGATCGTCAGCCGGCCGCCGGGCTTGAGCCAGTAATGGGCGGCACGGATCCAGTCGGTCAAAGCAGTCTCGCCTTCCGCGGTTGCCCGCGCCTTGCCCGCGTGCTGCGACACCGTGGCGGTGCCGGCTTTCAAATAGGGGGGATTGGCCACGACATGGTCGAAACCAGCGGCATCCGGGGGCGGCGACGGGCGGCCGACGTCGCCATCAATTAGCCGCATCCGGGCGGCCAAGCCATTCTCCTGCACATTGACGCGCGCCAGCGCCAAGACGGCTGGGTCGCTGTCGAGACCGGTGATAAGGGCTCCAGGGACCCGCGCCGCCAAACACAGCGCCGCGGCGCCGATACCGGTGCCAAGGTCCAGCACCGTCTGCCCCTCCTTTGCCGGGACCGCCGCGGCCAACAACACAGGATCGAGGGCGACCCGGTAACCATTGCGCGGCTGGCAGAGCCGCACCCGTCCCCCCAAGACCGTATCCCGGGTCATGGCGTCCGGTTCCGGCCCGTCGGCAAGCGACATCGGTGCCGCCACTGTAGACACGGTCACGTCGAGTAATCCTCGCCGGCATCCCGCAGGATGCGCCGAGCCGGCATCAAGTCCTCTTCCGTCACCATGAGCCGGCGCGGGATCGCGCCGATGCTGCCCTCCATGATCGAGGTATGCATATCGAGCACGACAGTCTCGATGCCGGCATCGGCCAAAAGCGCCGTCAACCAGCTTATCAACGCCGGATTGTTGGTTCGAACAAGCTCACGCATCCCCATCCTACCCTCACTGTCACCATCGATCCGCCGCCCGATCTCGGCCGCTGCGCCAGAGCCCGACCGCTCGGCCCTTGACGGGTCGGGCAGCGCCACTATGCTCGATCCTGGGCTTACGGCCCTCGGTCTTGCGGCGGAGAAGTGTAGTGGCGGTTGCGGTCGACTCAAGGGTTCGGGACGAACGGAAAGACAACGACGCCGCGGCTCTGGACTATCTCGCCGAGTTGGTGGCCGAGGATCTTCAAGCCGTCAACGCGGTGATCGTCGACCGGATGCAATCGTCGGTAGCGCTGATCCCTCAGCTTGCCGGCTACATTGTGGCGGCCGGCGGCAAGCGACTGCGACCGATGCTGACCCTGGCTTCGGCACGTCTGTGCGGCTACACCGGCGACCACGACAAGCTGTTGGCGGCCGCTGTGGAGTTCATCCATACGGCGACCCTGTTGCACGACGACGTGGTCGATGAGAGCGGTCTGCGCCGCGGTCGGGCCTCCGCGAATGCCGTGTTTGGCAACCAGGCGAGCGTGCTCGTCGGCGATTTCTTGTTCAGCCGTGCCTTTCTGCTCATGGTTGAGACGGGATCGCTCGAAGTTCTGCGCATTTTATCGCGCGCCTCGGCAGTGATTGCCGAAGGCGAAGTTCTACAGCTTCAAACAACCAACAACATCGAGACCGATGAGGCGGCCTATCTCGACGTGATCCGAGGCAAGACGGCAGCCCTGTTCGCGGCCGCCTGCCAGGTGTCCGTCGTCATCGCCGGACGGTCTGCGGATGAGGCGGCGGCCTTGGAACGCTACGGCATGAATCTGGGCATCGCCTTTCAACTGGTCGACGATCTGCTCGATTATTCGTCGTTACATCGGCAATTCGGCAAGACCATTGGCGACGACTTCCGCGAAGGCAAGATGACTTTACCCGTCGTGCTGGCTTACCAGCGCGGCAATGAGTCCGAACGCGCTTTCTGGCGCCGGGTGTTGCAGGACGGCAACCAGGTCGACGGGGATTTGGACCGGGCGATCGCCATCATGCGCCGGCACCGCGTACACGAGACAGCGTTTGATCGGGCGCACGGCTTCGTGGCCGCTGCCAAGGCATCCCTGACCGGCTTTGACGACAGTCCAATCCGCCAGGCCCTGCTCGATGTGGCCAACTTCGTCGTCGAGCGGGAATTCTGAGCCAAACCCCTTGCGCGGGCACCGGCACGGTCGGTATACAAAGTACGGTGTACGGCGGAGAGTAGCTCAGCCTGGTAGAGCACTGCTTTCGGGAGGCAGGGGCCGGAGGTTCGAATCCTCTCTCTCCGACCATTGAGGGCTGGCACCGACTCGTCAGTCTTGGTCGGCATCCGATGCGACGAAATCCAGGCCACTCAGGTCGCATCCTTTCAGATCGACGCCGTTCAGTGTCGCACGAAACAGGCGACAACCGGACAAGACAGCGCCGCGCAAATCGGCACCACTCAGATCGGCGCCAACCAGGTTGCTGCCGGTGAGGTCCACCGACTTGGAACGCCCGGTACGCCGGCCGTCCGGACCGATCAACTCCACAACGGCCATTTTTGCCAGGCGCAGGTCGGCCCGGGTCAAATCCGTACCAACCAAATTGGCACCGGATAGATCCGCCGCCTTTAGAACCGCTTGGGACAAACTGGCGCCCTGGAAATCGGCCAGAGCCAGTTTGGCACCGCGTAGGCTCGCCCCTTCCAGACGTGCATGCCGAAACGTGCTGCCGCTTAGATCGCGGTGTGACAGGTCGCAGCCCGCCAGCCGGTGACGGTCAAAGTGGCCACGCACGCCGCGCATCCCTGCCGACGATACCCAAAGTTCGTGCGCTGCCACCGCGGCTTCCAGGTCGAATGGCATCTCCTGGTCCGATCCGGGCAGGATGGCTCCCTCCAGATTGGCCCCATCCAGGGTCGAGCCGGAGAGGTCGACGTCGCGCAGCGAGGCCTGGCGCAGATCGGCGTTGCGCAAATCGGTTTTGGTGAGCTTGGCACCGTCGAGAATGGCGCGAAACAACTTCGCACCGCACAATCGGGCACCGGAGAGATCGGCGCCGGACAGATTGGCCGATGCCAGGTCGGAGTCGCTGAGATCGACCTGGGCAAGACGCGTGCCGACGAAATCGGCACGCGCGGCCACCGCTCCCTGCATGCGGGCGCCGCTCATGTCGGCGGCGGCGAAACTGGCAGGCACGGCGACTTGGGCCCGTGTCGCCCCGGTCCAGCGCAACATCTTGCCCGGCTGCAAATTGGCCCGTTCCAGTATCGCGTCCTGCATGATCGCCTGTTTGAAACTCGCGCCACGCAGATCTGCACGCCGGAAATCGGCGCGTACGAGCACGCTCATGTCAAAACACGCGCCGAATAGATCCGCCGAATCGAAACTCGCCTCGGCCAATTCAGATCGGCTGAAATTGCCGGTCAGGAGCGCCGCAAACGCAAGGTTTATCCGATTCAGTTTCAGTCCCGACAAATCCGCGTCACGCAGCAAGAGCCGGGCCCCGCCCGGTCGGGATTTCAGGTAGAGCTGATGTGCCTTGATGGCGCGCGCAATGTCAGCGTCCATGGACCTTCGTCTTGACTGCTGGATGCGACCGACCGCACGTCGGCATGGGTGTTAGGGTACACTGAACCATCGCGGACGGCCCCGAAGCAAGCCGACCGGCAGCCTTAATCCGGCACCGGATTGGCAAGACCGCTGCGCTCGCCGCGCTGCCAGCGCAAACCGAAACGCCCGAAGACATCCGGCGCCATCGGCCAGGCGATCAGGAAACCCTGGCCAAGATCGCATCCCTGGTCGAGCAGGAAGCGCAACTGCGCCGGCTCCTCGATCCCTTCGGCCAAAGCTTCCATATCCAGACTGTGCGCCATCGCGATGATTGCTTTGATCAGGGCGGCACAACCTTCGTCATCGGTCAGCCCGGCAACGAACGAGCGGTCGATCTTGAGCGTGTTCAAGGGAAATCGACGCAAGTAGGCCAGAGACGAATAGCCGGTACCGAAATCATCGATTGAAATACGCACTCCCATATGTCGCAGAGCTGACAATGTATCGACACTCCGCGGAAGATCGTCGACCAGAACCCTTTCGGTGATCTCGATCTCGAAAGCGTGTGGTGGAATGCCGTGTGCGCGGAGTTCCGTCGCCAGCAGGCCAACCAGATTGGTGCCGCGAAATTGCCGAGCCGACACGTTGACGGCGACGCGGATCGGCAGACCAAGCTCATCGCGCCACTGACGCAGGTGTCGACAGGCGGTGCGGATGACGAATTCGCCAAGCATGGCAATGAGGCCACTTTGTTCAGCAACACCGATAAAATCGTCCGGGGTGATGTCGCCCAGGGATCGATTGCGCCATCGCAGGAGAGCCTCGCCGCCCATCAACCGCTGGCTGCGTAGGTCGATCAACGGTTGGTAGACCACCGACAATTCGCCTCGGTCCACCGCACTTCGCAACTGCGATTCCAACGCCAGACGGCGGCGCGCTTGCGCATTCATCTCCGAGGCAAAGAACTTGAACTGGTTACGGCCGGATTCCTTCGCCCGGTACATTGCCGCATCAGCATTCTGCAGCAGCGTGTTCGGCGTGTCGCCATCTCGCGGGAAAACCGCGACACCAATGCTTGCTGTCGTGGCCACGTCGTGCCCGCGGACCTGGTAGGCACGCGTGAATGTCTCCAGAATCTTGCGCACCACCACTTGCGTCTGGGTGACGTCCCGCAAGTCCGGCAAGACAACCAGAAACTCGTCGCCACCCAACCGGCCGACGATGTCGCCGCCGCGCATGGCGTTGCGAAGACGGCGAGCGGCTTCGATCAGCAGTTCATCGCCGGCCGCATGGCCCAGCGTGTCGTTGACCTTCTTGAAATCGTCCAAGTCAATGAAGAGCAGTGCCACGTGATCGTCAGCGCGGCGGGCCCGCGTGACCGCCTGGCCCAAACGATCAAGTGTCAGCGATCGGTTGGGAAGGCCTGTCAGCGTGTCGTAGTTGGCCTGCTGCAGAAGTTGGCGCTCGTAATCCTTACGAAGCGTGATGTCTTCCTTGATGGCGATGAAATGGGTGATCGATCCGTCTGGCCCCCGCACCGGCGAAATCCAAACATGCTCCCAGACGATTTCACCATTTTTCTTGCGATTGGTCAGTTCACCACGCCACTCCCCGCCAGTTTGCACAATGCGCCAAATTTCCTGTCCGGTGGCCTCCGAGCCCGCATGGGCGAACAGGGACGACCAGCCCGCTCCCACGATTTCGTCCGCATCATAACCGGTGACCTCGGTGAAACGCGGATTGACATACTCCACGTTGCCGTCGCGGTCCAAGATGACCACGACCACGGGACTGTGTTCGACCGCCTGAGACAGCTTGCGCAAAGCTTGCTCGCGCTGGTCGCGCTCGCTGACGTCGATCAGCGCCGCCACCATGGTCCCGGGCGCGATCTGAAAGCCATGCACCTCGAAGCTGCTGACCGCACCGGCATGCCGATAAGCAATGCTGCCCGTCCGCAAGGACAAACCCAGCTTGGCTACGCGGCGGTACTCCTCCGGCAAACCGAATTCGACCAGACCAGGCAGCGCCGTCTCGATGCGCGCGCCCAACAAATCAGCGTGATCGATCCCCAAAAGCCGGTCCGCGGTCGCGTTGGCCGCCCGAAGCAGCAGGTTCTCCTGGGCATCGAGAACAAAAATCTGAATCCCGATCGGGATCGATTCGATTAGATCGGAGAGCCGGCCATAGTCGGTTTCCAGCGCCGCATGCACCAGGTCTGCGGCCGGACGGCGACCGCCCGAAGCGCCGGCATTGCCCTGCCCCTGCGACGCATCCGGCGCTTCATACATCATCGCCCCATCTCCGCCGCGCACGGTGGCCGCGGCACCGGGCCGCGCATGTCCGTCGCCGGGCCGGACCGGCGCACCTTTGTCCGGACGACACCGTGTGCGACCGGTGCCCAACGATGCCCTCCCTCGGCATTGTCCGAGCGCCGGCCGACTGGTATTGGTAGCGTTATCGCAAAATCGACTCAATTGGTCACTGCGCCGAACCACCTCGGGAATTCTGCGGCGGAACTCGCCAAACGGGACACAACGGTTGCTCAGTCCGTCGGGCCTAAGGGGTGTACCGTAGGTATGCCCGCACGAGCCGATCCAGAACCAGGGTGGCTTCGGGATCGCGGGCCGGATCGAACGGCTGCCAAAGCACCGAAAGCGGGTCCGTCGGCTCGGCCACGCCCGTCGCGCCATGCCGAAGGATGCGGTCGATCGCATCCACCACACCCACGGCCACGGGCCGGGGATAGAATGCGGGCGCGAACGCGACGGGAATAGCACGGTCGGCACGCAGCACGACGCGGCGCTCCTCGCCATAGCGACTGGACCATGCGACGGATGGCAAACCGGGCCCGGCCGGGGTCACCGTCCCATTCGCGTCCGGCCTCTGCCTGGCATGGACCAGGCGGGTCAGCGCCTCGATCTCGGTTTCCAGGTCGGCGCTGCCAACGAAGCTGATCACGATTTCCGGTCGGGCGGTCACGACCGTGCCGAGCACGACCGGTGGCTCGGCACCCGCGTCGACCGGTTCGGCCATCCCCTCGATCCGCCGACGCAAATAGGCACAGCGGGGTGATAACCCATCGGCCAAAGCACCCAGGCTGACCGAAGCACTGTGGGCATCGACGAAGCGGATACTGAGCTCGTTCACGTTCTCGCTCTCGGCGGCATACCGAACGACCCCGTCCATGCCGCCACCCAAGTTAAGCCGGGTCTTGGGCAGACTGACCACCGCCGGCAATGGAAACGGATGCTGCTCCGGCGCCGCCAGGTCCGGAAAGCAGCGGGCCCGTCGGTCGAGCAGCCGGGCTGTCGTGAGACTGTAGACATCGCCCGGAGACTGCCCCACGGGGACCAGAATCGGGACGAGGCCGAGCGGCCGGAAATAACCGGCCAGGGCCCGCGCGTAGGTGTCGACCGATCCTTCCGCCCCAGACTCCGGCCGGTATCCCATGCCCAGGAGGGCAAAGCAGCCGAGCGCCAGTAACGCCCGCCCAGCCGCGGTGGCCGTCCAGGCCCACGCCCCGGCAGCGCGTCGTCGAGGCCGTGCGCTCATAACTGACCCTCCCTCTCGTGCCGCCTGATTGGCCGGCCGCCGACAAACTAGTCGTCCGTTCCAAAAATGCTGACTCAAATCATCGGCGCTGTGGAGACGCTTTCACGCCGACGGTCCCGATTGGTGGTCTTGGTTTCTGATTGCCGAGTTCAACGTTTTCTTATCCTTGACGTGAGGTCGTCGATATTATTTACGCGGATGTGCAGAAGCAGTGATCGAGCCGCCTTGGAAAAATAACCTTCGATGGCATCAAGCCAGGATGCGTGTTTGGGCAGGTATATGACCTCGAAATCGCCTGTTTTGGAATCAAGATATGCGCTGGTTTCCTTGGATGCATGGGCTGGGTGATTGCTCAGCAGGATACAAATCAGCGCGGCAGGCGGGATATCGCCATCAAGTTTCTGGAGAAATACGATGAATTGTTTGCTTCGGGATCGGTTTAATGCCGGTCTCCAGATCTAGGCCGCCCCAAAAGGTGACGGTGCCCAGGCGCGTGTATTTATGGTCACACTATCCCTTGGTGTTGGTCCGGCTGGCGGCACGTCGGGAGCGACACTGGCCAAAGCCTGGATACCCGGTTTCTCCTCGTATGACAGAATCACAAGATCCGGTCGGTGTATGGAGTCGCTCGCGCTGTTTTAGCAGAACGATAGACATCGCAAATCCGTTCCTGCTTTCTCTGTTGAAATAGGGTCGCATTTCTCCAACTAGCAGGTCACGCGGTGAGGCTTCAGATCTTGGGTGTTCGGCACACGCCAAACCATGTTGGACGCTGTCTCGGATAGGCAGCTATGCCCAGCGTCTGTGACCGTTGTTGTGTTAGGGTCAGAAGACGAAGCGTCCACAACCCTGGGGATACTCAAACGCCAAGGGCTGTTGGTAGGCCACGCTCATAGCCCAAAGCATCGCTGTTTCGGTGATATCCGCCGGTCGGCCGGACCGTGGGCGGTCATCAAGCGCATGAAGCGGGCCAAGATATTGGCTTTCGAGGATTGGTCGCCTGATTCGGCCGGCCGGCGCCAAGCCGCCATGGCCCGCACCGCCGCAGCACTTTGGGCGGGTCGATCTGTCCGTCGGACGCATTACCCCATGATGACTCGGCGGATGGTACGGTAGAGGAAGCCGATGACGGGGAGTTTCTCGTAAAACTGCGAGGCCGCATCCCAGTGGTCGAGGTGTGCTTCGACCAACCCATTGTCATCGAAGTGGATTTCCGACATGCCGTCGATATGCCACGAACGTTTCTTGCCGCGCATGCGAAAGGTGAACGTCCAGCGCAAATAGGCGGTGCGGGTACTCATGGCGCCGTCGGTGATCTCGAAGCGCGGCTCGTCCACGTCATCGAACATGTCTCGAAACAACTGCTTGAAGTTGGTCCGCCCTTCGATGGCGTTGAATGGGTCGCGGAACCGCACCGTCTCACTCACCAAGCTGTCCAGGCGATCGATCGTGTCGGGCGACAGTTCTTCGAAAAACCGGGCATAGGCCTCCGCGGCCTGGGTGATTCCGCCGTCGTCGCTCATGACCCGGTCATCTTCCGTACACATGCGAAGTAGAGGCCATAGGGTAACCCGCGCAACCGCTGCATCAAGAAGGTGAAGCGTCGCGGGAAGGTGATCTCGAAGGCGTTGTCCGCCAGCCCGCGCACCAACTTGTCCGCGGCCTCCTCTGCCTCAATGATCATGGGCATGGGGAAATCGTTCTTGTCGGTCAGGGGCGTGCGCACGAAACCGGGATTGACGACCTGCATCTTGATGCCGAGCCGATCGAGATCAAACTTGAGGCTTTCGGACATGCGGATCAGTGCGGCCTTGCTGGCACCATAAGCCGACGCCCGGGGCAAACCGCGGTAGCCAGCAACGCTGGAGACCACGGCGATCTGGCCGCTCTCGCGGGCGATCATGCCCGGGAGCAGAGCCTCGATGCAGTGGACGGTGCCCATGACGTTGATCTCCATGTGCATACGCACATCGGCCGATTGAAACGTCTTCGCCGAATCGGGTGTGTAGGTCCCGGCGTTGAGAATCGCAAGTGCGATCGGTCCATGCATGGTCTCGATGCTGGCCACCGCAGCCTTGACCGCCTCAAGATCGGTGACGTCGACAGGCACAGGGACGATGCGCCCGTCCTGTCCGGCCGCCACCTGGGCTAATTTGTCGGCGCTGCGCGCACTGGCCATGACCGTCCAGCCATCCTGGACGAGACGGATCGCCACGGCCTCGCCGATGCCCGACGACGCGCCGGTCACCCAGGCACACCCCTGGGCCGGCGTCACCGAGGACGGGGGAAACTGTTTCATTGCGGGCCCCATCAATTTAGGGAGTTGAGGAATCGCTCGGACTGTCCACGGATTGCCTCACGGCGATCGGGGCCGAATCTGTCAAGCGCACTGTAAATCAGCTTGAGCCGCGCATTGCCGGCCAGCCTGTCCCGATTTCGCATGAGGAAGTGCCAGTACAGATAGTTGAACGGACAGGCGTCTTCGCCCACCGTGCTGTCGACATCGAACTGACAGTGCCGGCAGTAATCCGACATGCGCTTGATGTATTTGCCGCCGGCCGCATACGGCTTGGAGGCGAACAACCCACCGTCGGCGAATACCGCCATGCCAAGAACATTGGGCGATACAACCCAATCATAGGCATCGGCATAGACGATCAGATACCACTCGTTGATCTCCCGCGGCGCCACTCCGCACAACAGGGCGAAGTTGCCCGTCACCATCAGGCGCTGGATGTGGTGGGCATAGGCGTGCCGACGCGTCTGGACGATGCACTGTTTGAGGCAGTTCATTGGCGTGTCGCCAGTCCAATAGAACTGCGGCAACGGCGCATAGGCGTCCAGGTGATTGCGTTCGCCGTAACGTGGCATGTGCAGCCAATAGACGCCGCGAACGAACTCACGCCACCCCAAGATTTGTCGGATGAACCCCTCCGCAGCATTGATCGGCACTCGGCCAGCGCGATAATCCGCTTCAACCATCAGGCAGACGGCCCGCGGGTCCAACAGGCCGCAGTTCAGATACGGGGCGATCAGCGAGTGAAACAGCACCGGCTCATCCTGCTTCATGGCGTCCTGGTAGTCGCCAAAGCACGGCAGAGCAACCCGGCGAAAATGGGCAAACGCCGCTTCCGCCTGCATGCGCGTGACCGCGAGGCCAAACGGCAGCAAGTCACCGAAATGGTCCGGAAAGCGTCGATCGACCAAGGCGATCACCGCATGGGTGAGGGCGTCCGGCTCGACGAGGAACGGCGGTGGCACAGCCACGTCCCGCCCCAGGCCACGCCGGTTTTCTGAATCATAGTTCCAACGTCCACCGGCGGGCCGGCCATCAGCGGTCATCAACAGGCCGGTGGCGACCCGCTGCGCCCGATAGAAGTGCTCCAGCCGGAGCTGACGACGCCCCTTGGCCCATTGATCGAAAATCGCGTGGCTACAAAAGAACCGGGTATCCTCACGAATCTCGACCGGAACGCCGCAGGCCGCCCTCCATTGCGCCATGTCGCGCGCCAGGCGATGCTCACCCGCCTCGGTAACGACCAACCGGGCTGGGCGGTGACGGTGCACGGCCCGAACCAATTCCGCCCGCAAACTGCCGGCATTGTCCGGGTGGTCGATGGCCACGTAATCGACCTTGAGACCAGCACCGCCCAGTTCGGCGGCGAAATGCCGCATCGCGGAGAATAGGAAAGCAATTTTCTTCCGGTGATGACGCACATAGGTCGCTTCTTGCATCACCTCGGCCATCAGCACCACATCGGCCGCGACATCCGCATCGACTAAGGATGAGATGCCAAGACTGAGTTGGTCGCCAAGAATGAGGCGAAGCGACCGTTCCGTCATCCCTGAACGCCGGATGGTCGACGGAAGTAATCAATGCGTGAGTTGAAGATGTCGAAAGCGAGTTTCACCCATTCACCTCGATCATCATACCAGATATCCAGATTCAGATCGCCGGCGATGCGATAGCGCCGCGCCGGAATCGATCGATCTCCGATCCGCACGGATTCTCGTGCCATCGGGGACACACGAACATCCCGCAAGGTGCCCCGTTGCGTGTCCAAGAGCGCGTCGGCCTGCAACGTACGCGGGTTCCAGTAGCTTGTCGGTACCACGTCCGCCGGGGCGATGAACCGCCCGTCGGCACCGTCCACCAGGATCCCATCGTGGGTCCGCCGGGCCCGTACCTCATAGCGATCGCCGTTGTCGTCGGTCGTGCTCTCCAGAGAAAGGAGCTTGCCGTCTTCCCACACCTCACGGTTGTGATGACGATACTCGTATAGGGTGAAAAACGCGAGACGGACATCCAACGCGATCTCCACCTCGACAATCTTCTGCGCGCCGGCCTCTTGCACAGTGATGCGATGGTGACCGAGGCGCGCGCCATCACGCATGACCTTGAAGTCGATGAGCGCGTCAGGTCGCAAGCTGGCGACCTGACCGGCCGTCGTGGCCAGTCCCGGACTGGCGTTGGCCAAAGCACCACACACCAGCGCCAAAACACCCCACCGCTTCCCACACACGCCCGGTCGGCTGAGCCGCGCCCACAGACTGCCTCGCATCGCACCCCTCCTTGATGTCCTGTCCGATCCGTCACCGCGCCCAAACGCTGCGGCAAAAACCACACCGTCGCGCACGGCATTCACGGACTGCGGACAGCTCAATGTGTTCGTTGGAGAGTATACGTTCTGCGGCACGCACCGGATGCGTGCGCCGTCATCTTTCGCCAGCCGGCCGGCCCTCGGTCGGTCAGGGTTCGTCCCAATCGCTTTCGTCGGCACGAACAAGCTCGACCAGACGGGCGATCCGCCCGGACATGCTGCGCCCGAGATCTCCAGCAAGATAGTCGTCCGACCCAAGCCAGGCCACGGCTTCCATGAGTTCCGCGCTGGTTGCGCCAGTGGCGATGATGGCCGCAATCTTCATGTCATCCAACCGCCCGCAGATCTCAATCACCTGATCGCGGGTCACCCGCTGGGCTCGCTGTGGTTGGGTCGTCATCCGTCCGCTCCCTTTGACGCAGAGACCCGCAGATACCGCCAGCAGGTCGGTTTCGCAAGACGTCGCCGAACCATGGAACGGCGGCCCGCTGGTTCGCCCCAGAGCCGACATAACAGCCATGGTCGCCGCCCTACCTTGCTGACCGGATGTGCGGATTGTTCGGGGAGGGACCTTGGGCGTTCACGTTGTCTGGTTCAAGCGCGACCTACGCATGGTCGATCACGAACCACGGGCGCAGGCGGCGCAGCGCGGGCCCGATCGTGCCGCTCGACCTCGCGGAACCGCTTTTGGGGCAGCAACGGGATCGATCTGGCCGACAATGGGCCTTCCAGCCCGAGGCCTTGACCGAGCATTGCGACTCGATGGCGCAGTGCGGCATGCCCCGGATCGTGCGGGTCGGCATCGCGGTCGATGTGCTTGCAGAGCCGAAGACCAATCACGATATCCAAATTCTCTGGTTGGACGTGCGGAATTCCCTGACACAAATCACGCCAAACTGGCGTCATCCGCGGACCGTCCAACCGGAACAACGGGGCGCGACGGTGGTCGGCCCAGATGCGGCAAGCGCCCCATCGGCCGCCGGCGTTGCTCATGCCGGTCGGGGACGGGGAGCCGGCGCATTGACTTGCCGCGCACCGGCAGCCGTCGTCGTCGGAGCGATCGCAACACCGACGATCAAGGACGTGTGGATATCGAGACGGAACTCCCCCCGACCGGCCCATATGGACGCCCCTGGCCGGCGTGCTAAACTGGGCACCGTAAGCTGTGTCGACCGCCTGCAACGCCTTGGATACGCCCGCTTTGTTTGTCCCATTTCCTTGCCATAACAGTGGCAGTGGCCTGCGAATGCCGTGGTTCCGGTCGGCGGCCGTCGCCGTGCTCGTCGTCCTTGTGCTGGCGTCCGGGTCGGTCGCACAGGCGGCACAGGCCGAATTGTCCTATGTGTCGACCACAACACGCAGCGAATACCTGGATGGCTTCAGCCAGTCCATGTTCGACCTGGAGCAGGATCTGGCGTCCTGGTGGAGCGCCATGACCGATGGGTCCAGCGGCGCTGTGACTGTCCCCTGGTGGGTCGCCCGCGGCATCAACAATTTCGTGACCAATCTGATCAACGAACCGCTCACATTGGTCAGCAGCGCGGTGGCCGGCGATTTCAGCAATGCCCTGAATTCGATCCAACGTCTGACCATCAACACCTTCGCCGGCCTTGGTGGCTTCATCGATGTGGCGGGAAATATGGGCCTGCCGAAACACCACATGGATTTAGGTCTGGCATTCTGTGTGCATGGACTTGACGGTGGGCCTTTCCTCTTCATTCCCTTGATCGGCCCCCGAACTCTGCGTGACCTGTTTTTCGACTATGTCGTCGCGTACACATTGTATGTGTACATCGCTTCGGTGTTGACGGGTCCCTCAGGCTCCATCATCACCTTCGTGCTGGCTAAAAACGCGTTGTGGCTTGCCGAGATCGCCACCATCCGCCAAATGGACGTGGAAGCCATGGTCGGCAGCGAACCCATGGGATACGATGACGTGCGCCACGATTACCTGCGCCGGCGAACGAACCGTTGCCAAGCGTTGCGCAGCCGCCTGTACGGTGAGTGACCCGATGTCGCCTTGCCCGTCCGCCCCCAGCACAACGGGTCACACATGGATTTCACCGATCAGATGGCCGCGAAGCTCTTGGCCCAGAGCGTGCAACAACTGGGTCTGGCGATGAACGAGACCCTGTGCGTCGAACCAGATCGTGCCCTGGTGCGGGCGTTGGCCGGCCAGGCGCAGGAAGCGCTGGCCGAGTTCCTCGATGCTTATGGCACGGAGCGGAGCGGCGGTCCGGTTTGACCACCGCCCACCGTGCCTGAGTGCGGCCGCATGCCAGCCGCACCCCCGATCACACCAACTCGTCGATCGCCTTGGCCAGGGCAATGTCGCGCAGGGAAAGCCCGCCCACATCGTGAGTCGACAAGGTGACGTCGACCTTATTGTAGACATTGAACCATTCCGGATGGTGGTCGTGTTTTTCGGCCAACAGCGCCACCCGGCTCATGAACCCCCAAGCTTGGTTGAAATCGGCAAAGCTGAAGCGTCGGTAAATGGCATCGCGCTCCTCCCCTTCGGTCCAATGCGCCAAGGTTTGCAGCGCATTGGTTCGCGCGGTGCCGGTCAGACGTTCCACCATGGGTCTCTCCATCCCTATCGTTGTATCCGCGGGTCTCGGTGCCCACGACATAGGAGGGCCGACGCAAGGGGCCAAGGTCGGATCGGAAACCATGGACAATCTCTTGTCTTCGTCCGATCAGGTCGATGCAGGTCTCGCCGGACCGACCGAGGGGGCGACAAAAAGCCACCGCAAGTCTTGCGATCGACTTGGCGCCTGAGCCTGCAATCGCTTACGATGTGGACATGACACGACGTTTTCGTCCATTCACCACCGCGCCAACGGCCGATGAGATCACGGCCATGGCGGAAGAAGCCCTGGCGACCCTCCCCGTCGTGCTCTTGCGGCATGTCGGCAATTTGGTGATCCGGGTCGAAGAGTTTCCCGACGCGGAGACCGAAAAGGCCATGGCCTTGGAGTCCCCGTTCGACCTGCTTGGCCTTTACCACGGCATCGAGCTGACACGCAAAAGCCTGCACGACCCACCGGGTATTCCCGATTCCGTGTTCCTCTACCGTCGACCGCTGCTCGACCACTGGTGCGAAAGCGGCGAAGATCTCGCGCATTTGGTACGGCATGTGCTGGTGCACGAGATCGGGCACCATTTCGGCTTCTCCGACGAGGATATGGAGCGAATCGAAGCGGAGGCGGTCGACTGATGGTGGCGACGGCCGAGCCTTGCCAAGCCTGCCGGCGCTATCGCCCCCCAGCCCCCAGTCTGATACGCTGCCGCCGACGCACTGGGACCGGGGACGGGCAGGATGGGGCGTTCCAGCATTCGCTGGCCACCGGTTGTGGTGGCCGTAGTCGTGCAGCAGGTCATCGGGACCGTATGGTACGGCACTCTCGCCGATGCGTGGATGGCTTCGGTCGGCATCACGTTGGCTGACATCGAGGCAGCCGGCGGGGCAGGCGCTCCCCTCCCCTATCTGTTGGCCGTGGCCTTTTCACTGACCAGCACGCTGTTGCTTGCCGTGCTCATCGGGCGCAGCGACAATCCGGGCCCAATGACCGGCCTCGCCTGGGCCTTCGCCCTCTGGGCCTGCCTGTTGCTGCCCTATGATTGGCATCACGACGCGTTTGCCCTAGCCCCGATTGCCGGCACGGCCATCGACTCGGGCAAGGACCTGCTCGGCCTGCTGGCCACGGGCGTCATCCTTGGCGTGTGGCACCGCCGGACACCGACCCGGTCGACGACCTGACCGGATCTGGACGAGGGGCGATCACACCCCCCGTTCCAGCGCCTTGACCCCGGGCAGATCACGTCCCTCCAACCATTCCAAGAAAGCACCGCCGGCGGTGGAGACATAGGTGAACCGGTTGGTGACATTGGCTTTGCCCAAAGCCGCCACAGTATCGCCGCCGCCGGCCACACTCACCAAGCCCCGGGTCGCCGTCTGGTCAGCCACGCGACAGGCCGCAGCGACCGTTCCCTGGTCGAACGGGACCACCTCGAAAGCGCCGAGCGGACCATTCCACAACACGGTTTTGGCCACATCGATGCGGTCGCCGATCTCGGCTACCGTCACCGGACCGACATCCAAGATCAACTCCGTCGGCGCCACGGCACTGACGGGCTTGACCTGGGAGGTCACCCCCTCGGACAAGCTTTCCGCCACCACCGCGTCGGCCGGCAAGAGGATGGCACAGCCGACCTTTTGCGCCGCGGCCTGGATCGTCCGCGCTTGGTCGAGCATGTCCGGTTCATGCAACGAGGCCCCGATAGACGTTCCCGACGCGGCGAGAAAGGTGTTGGCCATGCCACCCCCGAGCACCAACACATCCACCTTACGCACCAGATTGTGCAACAGGTCGAGCTTGGTGGAGATTTTCGCGCCTCCGACCAGCGCCAGCACCGGACGCTCCGGCGCTCCCAGGACCCGATCGAGTGCCTCGAGTTCGGCCTGCATCAATCGGCCGGCGGCGCAGGGAAGCAACTCGGCGAGTTCGTCCACCGAGGCATGGGCGCGGTGCGAGGCGGAAAAGGCATCGTTGATGTAGATATCGCCGAGTTCGGCCATCGCCTCGGCAAACCGGCGGTCGTTGGCTTCCTCGCTTGGGTGGAACCGCACATTCTCCAGGAGCACGAACCCACCGGGCTTGGCACGCGACAGGGCCAGTTTGGCATGCGGCCCAATGCAGTCTTCCGCAAAATCAACCGGCACCCCAAGCGCCGCCTGCAAGGCTGGCAGCACAACCCGCAACGACAAGGCTGGGTCCCGTCCCTTGGGGCGACCAAAGTGCGACAGAATTGCCACCTTGGCACCGCGGCCCGCAATCTCTTTCAGGGTCGGTACCAGGCGGTCGATGCGGCTGGTATCGCCGACCACGCCTTTTTTCACCGGCACATTCAGATCGCCGCGGACCAGAACGGTTTTGCCCAAAACGGCAAGGTCATCGATGGTGCGAAACTGGGGCATTGTGGGCCTAATGAAGTCTCGCCGACGGCACCAACCGGTGCGCCAGCTTCGGTCGATCGGAAACGCACTCTATAGCGCATCGCCGGACCCGCGCAAAAGCCCTGCACGGGCGGCCCGTGCTTTCATTTGCCCGGGGTTTGGTGGATACTCGCGCCGTCTATTCAGGCACGGTTCCACACCACAGCCCGGCGATGGCACGATGATGGACGACAGCAGCCTGTTCGTGTTCGAGCATTTTTGGCGCGATTCGCCGGTCTGGTACTGGCTTGCCGCCGGCCTCGGCCTTTTGGTGCTTGAGGTGCTGTTCGGCGTCGGATCGATGATCCTGTTCTTCCCGCTTGGCATCGGCGCCATCATCACCGGATTGACGATGCTGTATTACCCGAACCTCCCCATGGAGACCGGCGTGATCGTCATGGGCAGTTCGGCGGTGGGGCTAACGCTCATCACCCGTTTTCTCTTGCCGAAACGTGCACCATCCAGCGGAACCAAGCTCAACCGGGAATCCTACGAACTGATCGGCCAGACCACGATTCTGAAAGAACCGATCATGCGCGGCCGCGGCCGTGTTACCCTACGCGGCACGGTCTGGACGGCGATCGGTGCCGACCTACCTGCCGGGACCGAAGTCACCGTCGTTTCCCAACAGGGCAACGCCCTCGTCGTGCGCCGGACAACCCAGGAAAACCCGCCGCGCGACCCGGCCGCATGAAAAACCCACGGACGATCAGCGGGGCGACACCGGCAATGACGAGGCCGAGCCTCCACTTCAAGAGATTGTGCTCGCCGTGCAGCCGGGCAAACCCGACCGTCCTGTCGGACTCGATCTCGACCATCGTGTCCTTCGAGCCGGTGACGCTGCTCTCATAGCCGGCAATCGTCTCAGCCGCCTTTCGGACCTTGTCGTTGGGCGCGCCCCAGACCACCAGCGATCATGGCGGTCCGCAAACATCGTGGCCATAGGACACCGCGATTGCCCCGGCCCTGACCGGTGGGTGATACCCATGGCCCGCCTTGACGACAGGTTCGGTTTCGGCGCTCCGAAACAGGGCGGCCCGAGGACCGGTCAGTGTTTCGGGCCGTTGGTATGAGTTCCACACCGTGCTACCGCCCGACCCGCCATGAATGAAACGGTGGCTTTTCGACGGCGTGCCCTCCTTTATAGCACGGTTGTCGGCATGAAGATCGGTCGTTCAT
>JANQJV010000108.1 GCA_028281465.1 Azospirillaceae bacterium
CATGCCGACAACCGTGCTATAAAGGAGGGCACGCCGTCGAAAAGCCACCGTTTCGGTCATGGTGGGTCGGTCGAAAGGCCGGTGTGGGACTAGGGCGTGCGGTGCTCGATCGAGGTTTTGCCTTCGCTCTCGTCCGCGAATGATGGAAAAGCCAATGAAAACAAATGGTAAAGCCGACGGATGGAACAACGTGCCGTCCGATGCCATGATAACGGGCAGGTCGTGACCAGTCGTTAACCCCTGCTCTGCGCCGCGCCCTGCGAGCGTTTGTGTTTGCAATGCTTTCCACCCATAGTAGATTGGTCGTGACACGTACCTGTGTCCGGGTTTCGGTGGGCCCAACCCTGTCGCTGTGAGACGTACACCAGCGATCGAGATAAACCAACCACGTACAGACCCGGGCTGCCTTGGGAGCAAGCCGTCGTCATGTTCGTATTCAGTCCGCTCAGTTTCCTGGTGCGTTGGGTTTTGTCCATGTTCCTGGTTTTTTCGACCTACAATCCGACTGGCTACTCCTATTATCATTGGATCACCGCGGCCGCGGACGACCACCTTCCCTTGAAAATGTTCATCGGCTGTCTGCTGGCCATTACCTATGCCGTCTTCGGCATGACCATGTGGCGTGCCATGGGCCCATTCGGCATCGCAGCCGCGGTTGCTTGGCTGACGACTGTGGTTTGGATTCTGGTTGAGTACGACCTGCTCAGCCTTGAGTCCACGCACGCCATGACAACGACGGTTTGCACGGTGTTCGCCACCTTGCTGTCATTCGGCGTGTCGACATCGCATTTCAAAGTAAGGTTGATCGGGCAGACCGAATCGAATTATGTGGAGTATTATTAAAAGTTAATCAGAGCGGGCCAAGTCTATTGCCGCAAAGGCAACTTGGCGCTGTTTCCACCTCAGCCGATTCGGCTCTCTTCTCGCTCTTGGATGCCGTTGCATTTTCCACCTGCGGAACCGCTCGTCGGCTACCCTGAGAGCATCTCTGGCGTGATGACTCAGTCGGCCGCTTCCCGACCGTTTGACTCATCACGCTCGTGTCTGTGGACAGTGCCCCGCTGCGCTATCAAGGATCGCACATCGGCAGGTCGATGTGATCACAGGACCAGGCGTGGCCGTTGACCGTGGCGTGCGGCGCAATCGGTGCGACATGTAACGGCGCAGCATGCGGACATGTCGATCGCCCTGGCAATGGGCCGGTCGACGACGGGGCCGGCTCGACCACGACCGGCCCTCAGGGCCTGCCCGGCCCGGCGACGGGGGTCCGAGTTGGGTCCGACGGCACGGAAGAGATGGACGGAAAACCTATCTGGTGCCGTGGTGGCAACGCGACTGGCATGACCTCACGCCACACCGCCCCTGTTCCAAAACCCATCATGGACCGCCGCGCTTTCATCCGAAAGCAGTGGACCGATCACTTCCACCAGGCGTTGACCAGCGGCGAAGACGGCGCGGCAGGGTAGATCCATGGTGAGGTTTTCCGGGTGGGGGCCGATCAGAGCCTTAAGGGCGGTTTCGCTCAGGCCGTGCACCACGCGCCCGACGCCGGCCCAATAGACAGAACCGGCACACATGGCGCAGGGTTCGGCGCTGGTCACCATGGTGCATTGGGCCAGAAAAACCGCGTCGTAGCGCTTGGAGGCCTCGGTCATCAGGTTGCGTTCGGCGTGGCCGGTGCGGTCGCCTTCGGTGCCGCAGGTATTCATGGCCTCCAGGAGCACCGTACCGTCCGGGCCGGCCAGGAGTGCGCCGAACGGGTGGTCGCCGCGCGCCCGAGCCTGGCGTGCCAAATCTATGGTGCGCCGCAGGTGGGCCAGGTCGGTTTCTTGCTGGGTCGGCATCGCTCGTTCCTTACGCTCCGAAGGTGGCTTTCGGCGGGGCTTTGCAAAATCGCGACCGGCGGCTGGACGCTCACGGTCAAGCCGGCGAGGATGCCGGCGCCCTGAGGCATGCCCAAATCCTGGGCAAAAAATCGATTATGCATTCATTGTCGCCAGCACAGCGCCCCGGACACAGCGCCACCGCATGGCCTGCGTGACATTTGGCCGCGGCCACCCTTGGCCCCGAATTTGCTGATCCCCTGCCGACTTCCAGACGGATCGAAGGGACGTGCCCATGCCATCTCTCAAGGTCAGAGCCATTTGCCTTGCGGTCGCCACCATGCTGGCGGCCGGCTCCGCCATGGCCGAGGATGCCGTAACCTACCAGCTCGACTGGCTGCCGGGCGGTGACAAGGCGCCGATCTATGTCTGCATCCATCAGGGCCTCTGCGCCGAGGCCGGGCTGACCGTCACGCTCGCGCCGGGCCGCGGCTCTTCCGAGGCGATCACCAGGATCGCCACCGGCAATTCCGACATCGGCTCGGCCGGCATCGGCGCCCTGATGGCCGCCCGCGCCACCGAAAACGTGCCGGTCACCGCGGTCATGTCGGTTTTCAACAAGGGACCGCACGCGTTCTACACGACGGCCGATCAGGGCATTTCGGTCATCACCGACATCGCCGGTAAAAACGTCGCCACCTCCCCCTTCACGTCGTCCAACGTCTATCTGCCGCTGGTGCTCGCCGACAACGGCATGTCGGAAGCCGACATCGTGCTGACCAAGACCGACCCGGGCACCTTGGGTCCGTTGCTGATGACCGGCCGGGCGAACGCCATCATCGCTTGGCTCACCGACATCTCGCGCTATGCCCTGCAGGCCGACGACGCCGGCAAGGAGCTGGTGATTCTGCCATGGTCGGATGCCGGGTTGGAACTCTACTCGGCCTCTCTGATCGCAGGCGACCGGTTCCTTGCCGAACGCCCCGCGGTGGCCCGGCGCTTTGTCGCTGCGTTCAAGGCATCGATGGAATTTGCCCAAGCCAATCCCGACCTGGCGGCCGAAGCGGTGGCAGCCGGCGTGCCGGAGTTTTCCCCCGAGGACGTCAAAGGCTCCTGGCTCGACGCCTCGAAACTGGCGTTCAACGACGTGACCGACCGATATGGTCTGGGCACTTTCGATGCCGAACGCCTGGCGGCGACCTGGACCCGCGTGGCCGCAGCGCAAGGGCTGGACCCGGACGCGCTCGACCCCGAAACCGTCGTCGACCGATCGTTCCTGCCGGCGGACTGATCCCTTGGCGCGGCTGGAGGCCATCCGGTTCACCGGCGTCGGTCAGACCTTTCCGACCGACGCCGGCCCGCTGCGTGCCCTCGGCGGCGTCAGCCTGACGGTGGCGCGGCACGAGTTCGTCGCCGTGCTCGGCCCGTCCGGCTGCGGCAAGTCGACGCTTTTGCGGTTGGCCGCCGGTCTGATCAAACCGACGTCCGGCGAGGTCGCCGTGTTCGGGCGCCCGGTCACGGAGCCACGCGACGACGTCGGCATCGTCTTCCAGCAGCCGACCCTCCTGCCGTGGGCCACGGTCGAGGACAATGTGGTGTTTCCAGCCCGGCACACCCGCGGCCGGGTTTCGGCCGAAGACCGTCGGCAGGCGCGCGCGATCGTCGGTAAAGTCGGGCTGGCAGGGTTCGAACAGCGCCTGCCCGGGGAGTTGTCCGGCGGCATGCAGCAGCGCGTCGGCATCGCCCGGGCCTTGTTCCTCAACCCCGACATCCTGTTGATGGACGAGCCGTTCTCCGCGCTGGACGCCCTGACCCGGGATGCCATGGGCTTCGAGCTGCTGCAGCTCTGGCAGTCGAGCCCCAAGACGGTCCTGTTCATCACCCATTCGATCCCCGAAGCGGTGCTGCTGGCCGACCGGGTCGTGGTTATGAGCGAACGCCCGGGCCACGTCATCGAAGACCTGCCCGTGCCGCTCGGCCGCCCCCGCGACGAGACCGCGCTCGGAACCCGCGCCATGCAGGACTACTGCGCCCACCTGCGCGGCCTCCTGATCAAAAGAAAGGCTGCCTGACATGGCCGTCGAAACGGATGCGGCAACGCCGACCGGGCCGATCGAATTCGACGGCGACGATCGGCAGCCGCGCCTGTCCTGGACCGAGCGGCTGATCCGCCTGCCGGTCGCGCTGCCGCTGCTCACGGTCCTGGCGCTGCTGATCCTTTGGGAAGCCGGCACGCGGGTGTTTGCGGTGCCCTCCTACGTGTTACCGGCACCGTCGCGCATCCTGGCCGGCTTCGAGGCCGTCGACGGCTGGCGCTGGCTCGATCATATTTGGGCCACCGTGCGAGTGGCGCTCATGGGCTTTGCCGTCTCGATCGCCGTGTCGCTCCCGATTGCGGTGGGCCTGGCGCGCTCGCGTGTCCTGTCGCGCGCGCTCTATCCGCTCTTGGTGGTGATCCAATCGACCCCGGTGGTCGCCGTCGCTCCGATCATCATCGTGGTGCTCGGCACCGACGACGCGCCGCGGGTGGTCATCACCTTCATGATCTCGTTCTTTCCGCTGGTCGTCTCCATGACCACCGGCCTGATGGCGACCCCGCCCGAACTGATCGAGCTGTCCCGCTCCCTGCGCGGCACGCTGGCGCGCGAGATGGCGCACATCCGCCTGCCCTATGCCACGCCGTACATTTTCTCCGGCCTGAAGATTTCCATCACCCTCGCAGTGATCGGGGCCGTTGTCGCCGAGTTCGTTGCCGCCGAGAAAGGCCTTGGCTTCTTCATCCAGTTCTCGACCTCCATGTTCAAGCTGCCCCAGGCCTGGGCCGGCCTGGTCGTGCTCGTGGCGCTGTCGCTGCTGTTGTTCCAGATCATCGGCCTGGTCCAGCGCGTGCTGTTCCCCTGGTCCGTGCCGAAGGAGCGCCGATGACCGATTTCCTGATCACCAATATCGCGCATGGTTTGAGCGGTGCGGTCGACGGAAGCCGCATCGCCGGCGCGATCCGCGTTCGGGGCGGCGTGATCACGGAGATCGGCCCACTGGCGCCCCAGGCCGGCGAACGCGTGGTGGATGCGACCGGCTGCGTGGTCACACCCGGGCTGGTCAACACCCACCATCACCTGTTCCAATCGGTTCTGAAGGCAGTGCCGGAGGGGATGAACGCCCCGCTCGACCGCTGGCTGATGAAAGTGCCCTACGCCTTCTGGCCATACATCGACGAAGAAACGCTGCGTGTTTCCGCCACCATCGGGCTGGCCGAACTGGCGCTGACCGGCGCCACCACGGTGGCCGATCACCATTACGCCTTTTCCGACCGGATCGACTACGACCCGGCCGCCGTGCTGTTCGAGACCGCCGAGCGCTTCGGCCTGCGCTTCCTGCTCGCCCGCGGCGGCAACACCAAAGGCCGCGCCTATTTCGATGATCCGACCCTGCCGCCGGCCATGACCGAGCCGCTGGAACACTATCTGGCCGGTGTCGAGTCCGCGGCGGCGCGCTGGCATGACCCGTCCCCCTTCGCCATGACCCGGGTCGCAGCGGCGCCGACGACGCCGATCTTCAATCTCGAACCGGCGGAGCTGCCCGAAGTCGCGGCAGTGGCACGGGCCAAGGGCCTGCGCATCCATTCCCATCTGTCCGAGAACCGGACCTATGTGGAGCACACGCTGAAGGCTTACGGGGAGCGGCCGGTGCCGTGGCTCGCCAAACAAGGATGGACCGGACCCGATGTCTGGTACGCCCATCTGGTCGAGCTGGACGACGCCGAAGTAGCGCACCTGGCCGAAACCGGCACCGCCATGGCGCACTGCCCCCAGGCCAATGCCCGGCTCGGGTCGGGCATCGCCCCGGCGGACGCGCTGCACCGGGCCGGGGGCGTCGTCTCGCTCGGCGTCGACGGGGCCGGGGCCAATGAGGCGGCGGATCTGGGGGCAGCGCTGTATGCGGCCTTCGCGACCCATCGAGCGGCCAAGGGCGTGGCGGCGGTGACGGCCGAGACCGTGCTGCACTGGGCAACCGAAGGCGGGGCCCGCTGCCTCGGCTTCGAACGCGTCGGCCGGCTCGCCCCCGGCATGGCGGCCGACATCGCCCTGTTCGATCTGGCCCACCCGCGCTGCATGGGGCTGCACGACCCAGCGCTGGCCCCGGTGATCACCGGCGCCGTGGGCCTGCGCGCGAGCTTCGTCGGCGGGCACCGCATCGTCGACAACGGACGTATTCCCTGGCTCGACCTGGAGGGACTGGCGGTGGACGCGCACCGCGCGACCGAACGCCTTAAGCAAAAGCGGCTGGAGGCGCTCGCGTAACACCCACGGCCGCCAACCCATCCCCAACCCCCGGAGTAGAAGCTGTCAGCGCCCTTCCGGCGTGGGTCATTGCTCCCGTACCGGACATGAGGAGACCGGACCAATGGGCACACACACGGCTTACGATCTGGCCGAGCTGGATAAGGAAACCCGCATCGGCGGCGTCGGGATCGAGGTTGAGCGCCCCATCCCGCAGATCGATCTGTCCGATTTCGCCCGCCGCAAACCCGAGATCGCCGGGGCGCTATGGACGGCAGCGACGGAAATCGGCTTTTTTCAGCTCACCAACCACGGCATCCCGCAGGCGCTGATCGACGAGGCCTTCACGTATTCCGCCGCCTTCTTCGCCCTCCCCGAAACGGTGAAAACCCGATATCCGCTGAAACCGGGCACGAATGCCGGCTGGGAGTACATGGCGCAGGTGCGCCCCTCGACCGGCACCGCCGACCGCAAGGAAAGCTATCAGATCACCCTGCCGCGCATGGCCGGGCTTTGGCCCACGGGCACCGACCTGCCGGGCTTCAAGGCCACCATGCTCGCCTTCGAACGGCACAATTGGGCATTGGCCATGAAGGTGTTGTCGTGCTTCGCCGACCGGCTCGGCTTTCCGCCGGATTTCTTCACCGACGGCCACGACCCGCTCAAGCCGGAGTACCAATCGACCTTGCGGCTTCTGCACTACCTGGGCATGGAGGAGGCCAAACCGGAAGATTTCCGGCACTGGCGGGCCGGCGCCCATACGGATTTCGACTGCCTGACGCTGTTGCACCAGAAGGCCGGGGAAGGCGGCTTGCAGCTCTGCCCCGGAAAGGACAGCGACGGCCAGGCGATCGCCTGGACCGACGTGCCGCCGCTCGCCGGGGTGGTGACCTGCAACATCGGCGACATGCTGATGCGCTGGTCCGACGACAAGCTGCGCTCCAACCTGCACCGGGTCCGCATGCCAAAACCCGGCGAATCCCTCGGCCCGCGCCACTCCATGGCGTTTTTCGCCCAGGCCAACACCGATACGGTGCTGACCGGTCCCGAAGGCCGGTATCCGCCCATGACGGCACACGACTACATCCAGATGCGCCTTGGCGCCAATTTCGAGCGCGGGTAAGCGGAGGAGCCTGTCACACCATGACCAGCAATCTCCCCGTCATCGACATCTCCGGTCTTGCCGCATCGGCGCCCGCAGCACGACAGGCCGTCGGAGAGGCGCTCCACCAGGCTTGCCGGGCCCATGGTTTCTTCTACTGTACCGGCCATGGCGTGCCGCACGGCTTGATCGACGCCGTGATGGCGGAAACCCGAGCGTTCTTCGATCTGCCCGATCAAGCCAAGGTGGCGGTCGACAAAGCCCATTCGTCCTGCAATCGGGGCTATGAACCTCTGGGTGCGCAGACGCTGCAACCGGGCGCGCCGCCGGACCGCAAGGAGAGCTTCTACATCGGCGAGGAAATCGGCGATGGCGATCCCCGGCTCGGACGGTTCAACCAAGGCCCGAACCAATGGCCGATGGACCTGCCAGGCTTCCGGCCCACCATGGCGGCGTATTTCGCCGCCCTGTCCACCGTCGGGGAAACCCTGATGCGCGGTCTGGCCCTGTCGCTCGCCTTGCCGGAAGACACCTTCGCGGATTTCGCCCACCAACCACTCGCCACCCTGCGCCTGTTACATTATCCGCCGTCCCGACCGGAGGTGCCGGACGAGATGGGCGCCGGCGCACACACCGACTTCGGCGGGCTGACCATTCTGCTGCAGGATGCGGTCGGCGGGCTGCAGGTGCGCGACCTCGACCACGGCGGCTGGATCGAGGCCCCACCCCTGGCCGGGGCGTTCGTCGTCAACCTAGGCGACATGATCGCCCGCTGGACCAACGACCGCTATCGCTCCACCCTGCACCGCGTCCTCAACCGCTCCGGCTGCGAACGTTTTTCCGTGCCGTTCTTCTTCACCGGCGCCCCCGACCACGAGGTGCGCTGCATTCCCACCTGCCTGGCCGCCGGCGAACAGCCGAGATATCCGCCGACCACGGTCGAGGCGCATCTCCAGGCGATGTATGCCCGCACGTATGCTGAGGTGCGAAAAGAGTGACCCGTCTTTTGCTTCGCATCCTGCACGGGGGTCACAACTTTGGACGTCGAGGTGGAGACGGGCACATTTCTCATCGTCGACACAAGCAGCGTGCTTTTGAGGCCGGATTGAGCCAGAGTCATGGCCTGAGGGCATCCGAGATTCCTCGGGACGTGCCAAAGCCCCCATCGAACGGAGATGATCATGACGGTCATCAAACCCCAAGATCGACTGATGACGGTGGCCGAGTTTCTGGCTTGGCCGGGCTTTGATCCCAACCGCCATTATCAACTCATCGATGGAAAGATCGTCGAAATGGCGCCGGCGCGCGGCCAGCACAATATCTTGATCGGCCGGCTCGCTCAGCATCTGAACAATCTTCTGGAAGACAGTGATCTCAACGTGGTGCCGACTGGCGGCATCGCCCGGTCGGATCAGGCCCAACGCTGGTTCGAAACGGATCTCCTGGTCACCACCGAACCCCCGAGCCTGATCAGCTTCCGGCATCCCATCCTCATCGTCGAGATTCTGTCCCCATCAACCGCAGACCTGGACCGCACCGTCAAGCTGCCCGACTACCACTCCCTGCCGTCGGTCCGGGAGATCGTGCTCATGGACCAATCCCGGCCCGAACTCATCCATCATGTCCGCACGGCAACCGGTGGCTGGTGTGCATCCGCGGTGACCGGAATGGACGCAACTCTGGTCCTTGTCAGCGTGCCGCTGATCCTGCCGTTGCGTAAGCTCTACCGCGGTTTCTGGTCGGACGAAGATGGCGAATAGACAAGCGTCACACCCACTCATCATGACGATCACCATCGGCGCGGTTTCCGTGCGCATCCAACTCCTGGACACGCCGACGGCACGGGCATTGCTGGCAGCGGCGCCGTTTTCGGCGCGGGCCAAAACCTGGGGGGACGAGGTGTATTTCTCCACGCCGGTGCAAATGGATGCGGAGCCGGAGGCACGGGCGGTGGTGGAGGCGGGTGAGATCGCGTTCTGGCCGGATGGGGATGCCATCGCCATCGGCTTCGGCCCGACGCCGATTTCTCGCGGTGACGAGATTCGCCTGGCCAGCCCGTGCAATATCTGGGCGCGGGCGTT
The DNA here is from genome assembly GCA_028281465.1 of Azospirillaceae bacterium. GTDB lineage: Bacteria > Pseudomonadota > Alphaproteobacteria > Azospirillales > Azospirillaceae > JANQJV01. The sequence continues at coordinate 9,287 of JANQJV010000108.1, forward strand.
GGACGATGTCGCGACGCTCAAGGCGGCCAAAGCCGGGGATGCAGTGACGGTTGAGGTGAACGCGTGAGAAAGGCGTGGGAGTCGCTTTCCGCACCGACGAGGGCCACGGCCGCCGCCCCGGTGGGGTGACAAGCCGGCAGGACGACCGGCGATCAGGGCACGCGCGCCCGGCCAGTCGTCACGGCTCCTGCCGCATCGCTGCGGAGCCTTGCCCCAAGACGTGGGTATGGGGCTCGGCCGATACGCGCTTGAACCCCATGCTTTCCCAGAATGCAGGGGCCACGTCCGTGCCGGCGTTCACGGTGATTCGGTGCGTGGTTGCCAAGGCTTCGGAAAGCAGGGTCGCCGCCAGTATGCGTGCGATGCCCTGCCGGCGGTTGCATGGACGGACGGAGAAGCGCCGGATTCGCAGAGCGGTTGCGTCGAAGGGATCGATCGTCATACCGCCGATGCCGGCCATACGGCCATCGCATCGGGCGACCAGGAGCGCTTCGCCCGGCTTGTCGAAAATCGTCGTACCGGCGTTCCACGCATCCGCCAGACGTTCGATGAACCGGAACCCCTCGCTGGCGGCCTCAAGGCGTAGAGCGGAAAGATCATCCGGCAAACGCTCCATAACCCGTTGGAGCAAGATCTGGCCCTTCACGTCCACGATTGCACGCCGAAGGATGTCGGCGCCCCAGAGATGGAGCGCCGACCACCGGTGTTACGCCGCCGTGCTGGCCGGTTCAGCCGGGGTTTCGGTTTGCTGCTGCGCTTCCAGGCGGGCCTGTGCTTCGGCCTGCGCGAGTGTGGTGGCACGGTCACGCTGGGCGGCGATCTGCTTCAAGCGATTGACAACGCTGCCGGTGCCAGCCGGGATCAGACGGCCGACGATAACATTCTCCTTGAGGCCCGCCAGATCGTCCACCTTGCCATTGACCGCGGCGTCGGTGAGCACCCGGGTGGTCTCCTGGAACGAGGCCGCCGAGATGAACGAGCGGGTCTGCAGGCTGGCCTTGGTGATGCCCTGCAGCACCGGTCGCATCCGGGCAGGCCGCACGCCCTCATCTTCCGCCTTAGCGTTCGCCTCTTCGAACTCGTCCCGGTCCACGGTCTCGCCGATCAGGAACACGGTGTCGCCTGGATCGATGATCTCGACCTTCTGCAGCATTTGACGCACGATCACTTCGATGTGCTTGTCGTTGATCTTCACGCCCTGCAGCCGATAGACGTCCTGGATTTCGTTGATGAGGTAATTCGCTAATGCCTCGATCCCCAGAATGGCCAGAATGTCGTGCGGTACTGGGTTACCATCCATCAGCAGATCACCGCGCTGGACGTAATCGCCCTCCTGCACGCTGATGTGCTTGCCCTTCGGAATGAGGTATTCCCGCGACTCCTCGCCGTCCTCTTCCGGCACCACGACGATACGCCGCTTGGTCTTGTAGTCCTTGCCGAACTCGACCCGGCCGTCGATCTCCGAGATGATGGCGAAGTCCTTGGGCCGGCGCGCCTCGAACAGCTCGGCCACGCGCGGAAGACCACCGGTGATGTCGCGCGTCTTGGAGCCCTCACGCGGGATACGCGCCAGCGTGTCGCCGGCCGTGACCTGCGCCCCGTTCTCCACGCTCAGGATCGCATCCACCGACATGAAGTAGCGCGCCTCGAGGCCGTTCGGCAGAGTCACCACCTCGCCGTTCTCATCACGCAGGGTGATGCGTGGCCGCAGGTCGCTGCCGCGCGGTTGCTGGCGCCAGTCCACCACCACGCGGTAGGAGATGCCTGTGGCCTCGTCGACGGTCTCGCGCATGGAGATACCTTCGACCAGATCCATGTAATGGGCGACGCCGCCGCGTTCGGTGATGATCGGAATGGTGAACGGATCCCATTCCGCCAGTTTCTGGCCGCGCTTGACCGTGGTGCCTTCGTCGGCCAGCAGCTTGGCGCCATAGGGCACCTTGTGCTTGGCGCGCTCGCGGCCGGCCTCGTCGACCAGAACGACCTCGCAGTTGCGGCCCATGACCACCGGGATGTTCTCGCTGTTCATGACCACATTGCGGTTGCGCACCTGGATGCTGGCATCCATCGAGGCTTCGATGTTGCTCTGCTCGGCACCGCGCTGCGCAGCGCCGCCGATGTGGAAGGTGCGCATGGTCAACTGCGTGCCCGGCTCGCCGATCGACTGGGCGGCGATGACGCCGATCGCCTCACCCACGTTGACCGGCGTGCCGCGGGCCAGGTCACGGCCATAGCACATGCTGCACACGCCGGTTCGGGTCTCACAGGTGAGCACGGATCGGATGCGTACGGAATCGACGCCGGCCGTGTCGATGGCATTGACCAGAAGCTCGTCGATCAGATCGCCGCGCTTGATCACCTGCTCCCCAGTGAGCGGGTCGAAGATGTCGTCCGCGGCGGTCCGGCCGAGGATGCGGTCGGCCAAGGGCACGACCACGTCGCCGCCGTCCATCACGGCCTTTACCGTGATGCCGCGTTCCGTGCCGCAATCGATCTCGTTGATGATGGCATCCTGCGCCACGTCGACCAGACGCCGGGTCAGGTAACCGGAGTTGGCCGTCTTCAATGCCGTGTCGGCCAAGCCCTTGCGCGCGCCATGGGTGGAGTTGAAGTACTCTAGAACGGTCAGGCCTTCCTTAAAGTTGGAGATGATCGGCGTTTCGATGATCTCGCCCGACGGCTTGGCCATCAGCCCGCGCATGCCGGCCAGTTGGCGGATCTGCGCCGGCGACCCGCGGGCACCGGAATGCGCCATCATATAGACCGAGTTGACCGCGCGGCTGGGGTCGTCGGTGTTGGAGATGACTTTCATCATTTCCGAGGCGACCTTCTCCGTGCAGTCCGACCAGACGTCGACCACCTTGTTGTACTTCTCGCCCTGGGTGATCAGGCCGTCCAGATATTGGTTCTCATATTCCTTGACCCGTTCCTGCGCCTCGCCGACCAGCGTGCGCTTTGCCCCGGGAATGACCAGATCGTCCTTGCCAAACGAGATGCCGGCCTTGCAGGCCTGGGTGAAACCGAGCTTCATCAGCCTGTCGGCGAAGATCACGGTCTCCTTCTGACCGCAGTTGCGGTAGACGGCGTCGATGACGTTGCCGATGTCCTTCTTGGTCAGCAGTCGGTTGATCAGACCGAACTTGACCTTGGGGTGACGCGGCAGGATTTCCGACAGCAGCATGCGCCCCGGCGTCGCTTCGACCAGAACGGTGATCGGGTTGCCGTCGTCATCCACCGCGCGGTAGCGGCATTTGATCTTGGAATGCAGGGTGACGATGCCCGCGTTCAAGGCCTGGTCGATCTCCCCCACCGAGGTGAACACCATGCCCTCACCGGGCGCACCCGGGCGCTCCAGGGTAATGTAATATAGACCAAGCACGATATCCTGCGACGGCACAATGATCGGCTTGCCATTGGCGGGAGACAAAATGTTGTTGGTGGACATCATAAGGACGCGCGCTTCGAGCTGTGCTTCCAGCGACAGCGGCACATGCACCGCCATCTGGTCGCCGTCGAAGTCAGCATTGAATGCCGTGCACACCAACGGGTGCAACTGGATCGCCTTGCCTTCGATCAACACGGGCTCGAATGCCTGGATGCCGAGGCGATGCAACGTCGGCGCCCGATTGAGCAGCACCGGGTGCTCGCGGATTACCTCTTCCAGGATGTCCCAAACCTCGGGACGCTCCTTTTCCACCATGCGCTTGGCCGCCTTGATGGTGGAGGCCATGCCGTACAACTCGAGCTTGGCGTAGATGAACGGCTTGAACAGTTCCAACGCCATCTTCTTAGGCAAACCGCATTGGTGCAGTTTCAGTTCCGGACCCACCACGATCACCGAGCGGCCGGAATAGTCGACGCGCTTACCGAGCAGGTTCTGGCGGAAGCGGCCCTGCTTGCCCTTTAGCATGTCCGACAGCGACTTCAACGGCCGTTTGTTGGCGCCCGTGATGACGCGGCCGCGGCGGCCGTTGTCGAACAGGGCATCGACCGCCTCCTGCAGCATGCGCTTTTCATTGCGCACGATGATGTCCGGCGCCTTCAACTCGATCAGCCGTTTCAAGCGGTTGTTGCGGTTGATGACTCGGCGATACAGGTCGTTCAGATCGGAGGTGGCGAAACGGCCGCCGTCCAACGGCACCAACGGCCGCAGCTCCGGTGGAATCACCGGGATGACCTCCAGGATCATCCACTCAGGCCGTGCCTCGGCATCGACGAAGGCGTCGATCAACTTGAGCCGCTTGACCAGCTTCTTGCGCTTGGCCTCCGAAGAGGTCTCGCGCAAATCCTCCCGGCACCGCTGCTGGTCCTCCTCAAGATCGAGCGACGACAGCATGATGCGCAACGCTTCAGCGCCGATCGAGGCCGTGAACGAATCTTCGCCATACTCGTCCTGGGCGTCGACGTACTCTTCCTCGCTCAGCAACTGGCGCATCTTGAGCGGGGTCAGCCCCGGCTCGATCACGACGTAATTCTCAAAATAGAGAATGCGTTCCAAGTCCTTCAACGTCATGTCGAGCAACAAACCGATGCGGCTCGGCAATGACTTGAGGAACCAGATGTGCGCCACCGGCGAGGCCAGTTCGATGTGCCCCATGCGCTCGCGCCGCACCTTGGACAGCGTGACCTCGACGCCACATTTCTCGCAAATGATGCCCTTATACTTCATGCGCTTGTACTTGCCGCACAAGCACTCGTAATCCTTGATCGGGCCGAAGATACGGGCGCAGAACAGGCCGTCGCGCTCGGGTTTAAAGGTTCGATAATTGATGGTTTCCGGCTTTTTGATTTCGCCATACGACCAAGACCGAATGCGTTCCGACGAGGCGATCGAGATGCGAATCTGGTCGAACCGATCAGCCGGCGCACCTTGGCCGAACAACTTCATCAATTCGTTCATGAACCTTCTCCTCCGAGAGGGTGTTCAAGGACACGTCGGCTGCGGCCTCTCAAGGGACCGCAGCCCGCAAACCATGCAACCCCTACCTAGAGCAAACCGCAAGCAGATTGACTCAATCTGCGACGACGATTTCCTCTAAGACCAAATGGCTAGAGCACATTCCGCGAACCAGTGTGAGCGGAAAAATTTCTAGAAACTGCGCTCGTCCAATTCCACATTCAGGCCAAGTGACCGCAATTCCTTGACCAGCACATTGAAGGATTCTGGAATACCGGCCTCGAAATTGTCGTCGCCACGCACGATCGCCTCATACACCTTGGTTCGACCCGAGACGTCGTCCGACTTGACGGTCAACATCTCTTGCAAGGTATAGGCCGAACCGTAAGCCTCCAAGGCCCATACCTCCATTTCGCCGAAGCGTTGGCCACCGAACTGCGCCTTGCCACCCAGTGGCTGCTGGGTGACCAGGCTGTACGGACCGATGGAACGGGCGTGAATCTTATCATCGACCAGGTGATGCAACTTCAGCATGTAGATGTAGCCCACCGTCACCTGCCGGTCGAAGGACTCGCCGGTCCGCCCATCGACCAGCGTCACCTGTCCGGTGCGATTCATGCCGGCGGTTTCCAGCATGCGGCAAATGTCGTCTTCCCGGGCCCCGTCGAACACCGGCGTGGCGAATGGAATGCCGATGCGCAGGTTGCCAGCGAGCTCCAACAGGTCTGGTTCCCGCATATCGGCGATCTCGTCGACATAGACGGCTTCACCGTAGAATCGGCGCAGAGTCTCGCGCAGGTCGGTGATCGCGTCGTCATGCCCGTTGGTCGGTTTGGCGTATTTGATCGTATCTAGGCAGGCACTGATCTGCCGACCAAGGCCGGCCGACGCCCAGCCGAGGTGAGTCTCCAGAATCTGCCCCACGTTCATGCGCGACGGCACGCCGAGCGGGTTGAGCACGATGTCGACCGAGGTACCGTCTTCCAAATACGGCATGTCTTCGATCGGGATGATCTTCGACACCACTCCCTTGTTGCCATGACGACCGGCCATCTTGTCGCCCGGTTGCAGCTTGCGCTTCACCGCAACGAACACCTTGACCATCTTCATCACACCGGGTGGAAGCTCGTCGCCGCGCTGAAGCTTCTCGACTTTGTTGTCGAAGCGGGCCTGCAGCGCCTGGATGCTGTCATCGAACACCTTGCTCTGTGCTTCGATGAACTCCATCACCGCCTGGTCTTCGACACTGATCTGGCGCCACTGCCCTCGCGTCAGCCCCTGCAGATCGGCATCGGAGATAGACTGCCCCGGCGACAGCGCCTTCGGGCCGCCGGCCACCGTTTGGCCCCGGAGGACGTCGTGCAACCGCCCAAAAAAGCTACGCTCCAGGATCGCCTTCTCATCGTCACGGTCCTTAGCCAAGCGCTCGATTTCCTGGCGCTCGATCGCCATGGCCCGTTCGTCCTTGTCGACACCGCGCCGCGAGAAAACCCGCACCTCGACCACCGTGCCGGATACGCCGGGCGGCAACCGCAGCGAGGTGTCGCGCACGTCGGACGCCTTTTCGCCGAAGATGGCGCGCAGCAGCTTTTCTTCTGGCGTCATGGGGCTTTCGCCCTTCGGCGTCACCTTGCCAACCAGGATGTCGCCCGGTTTGACCTCGGCCCCAATGTAGACGATGCCGGCCTCGTCCAGATTCTTCAGCGCCTCTTCGCCGACATTCGGAATATCGCGGGTGATCTCCTCCTGGCCTAGCTTGGTATCGCGGGCCATGACCTCGAACTCCTCGATATGAATCGAGGTAAACACATCGTCGCGCACGATGCGTTCTGAGATCAGGATCGAATCTTCAAAGTTATAGCCGTTCCACGGCATGAAAGCGACCAGCACATTGCGGCCCAGCGCCAGCTCGCCAAGCTGGGTGCTTGGGCCATCAGCAACGATGTCACCCGCCTTGACCACGTCACCGACGCGAACCAGGGGTCGCTGTGTGATGCAGGTATTCTGGTTAGAGCGCTGGAACTTGGACAGGTTGTAGATGTCCACGCCCGGAGCCGCCGTGTCGGTATCATCGGTGACGCGAATGACGATGCGCGTGGCATCCACCTGGTCGACCACACCGCCGCGTCGAGCGGCGATCGACACGCCGCTGTCACGCGCCACCGTGGCTTCCATGCCGGTGCCGACGAGCGGGGCATCGGCCTGGATCAGCGGCACCGCCTGGCGCTGCATGTTCGATCCCATAAGCGCGCGGTTGGCGTCGTCGTTTTCCAAGAACGGGATCAGCGCCGCGGCCACCGAGACAAGCTGCTTGGGCGACACGTCGATCAGGGAGATGGAATCCGGCCGCGCCATCATGTATTCGCCGCCGGCCCGGCACGACACCAATTCGGAGACGAAGCGCCCTTCCCCATCCAACTCGGCATTGGCCTGGGCCACCGTGTAGCGCCCTTCCTCCATAGCCGACAGATAGACCACTTCGTCGGTCACCCGGCCGTCGATCACGCGCCGGTACGGGCTCTCGATAAAGCCGTATTGGTTGACACGTGCGTAGGTTGCCAGGCTGTTGATGAGACCGATATTGGGGCCTTCGGGCGTTTCGATCGGACAGATGCGACCGTAGTGCGTCGGGTGCACGTCGCGCACCTCGAAGCCGGCACGCTCGCGAGTCAAACCTCCCGGCCCGAGCGCGGACAAACGCCGTTTGTGCGTGATTTCGGACAACGGATTGGTCTGGTCCATGAACTGCGAAAGCTGTGAGGACCCGAAGAATTCGCGCACCGCCGCTGCCGCCGGCTTGGCGTTGATGAGGTCGTGCGGCATGACCGTGTCGATCTCGACCGAACTCATGCGTTCGCGGATCGCCCGCTCCATGCGCAGCAGGCCGATGCGGTACTGGTTTTCCATGAGTTCACCGACCGACCGCACCCGACGGTTGCCCAGGTGATCGATGTCATCGATTTCCCCATGGCCGTCTTTGAGCCGGACCAAGATTCTCAGAATCTCGAGAATGTCGGCCTTGCGCAACACTCGCATCTGGTCATCGGTCTCAAAGCCCAGGCGGGCGTTCATCTTGACCCGCCCAACCGCCGAAAGGTCGTAGCGCTCATTGTCGAAAAAGAGGCCAGTGAATAATTGCTCGGCGGATTCCAAGGTTGGTGGCTCACCCGGACGCATCACGCGATAGATGTCGATCAGCGCGTCTTCCCGCGTGGAGTTACGGTCGATCGCCAGGGTGTTGCGCATATAAGGGCCAACATTGACATGGTCGATGGCCAGCAGCGGCACCTCGTGAATGCCCGCCTTATCTAGCTTCTCGAGCATGGCGTTGTTCACTTCGTCGCCCGCCTCGTAATAGACCTCGCCAGTGCTTTCGTTGATCAAATCGGAAGCCAGATAACCGCCAAGCAACTGCTCTGCCGATACCAGTTGCTGCTCCAGCCCTTGCTCGAGCAGCTTACGCGCTAGGCGTGGTGTCACTTTGCTACCGGCCTGGGCCATGACCTGGCCGCTCTTGGCGTCGATCAGGTCTTCAGGCAGCTTGACGTTCTTCATGCGCTCGGCGTCGAATCGGGTTGTCCATCCCTGCTCGACCCTGTGGTACATGACGGCTTCATAGAAGGTGGCCAGAATCTCTTCCTTGCTCATGCCCTGCGCCTCGTAGGGCGCCAGTGGTGTGCCAGCGTTTTCATCGCGTCGCGCTTGGGTCTCTTGGCTATCGAGCGCGAACAGGAGCGTGGTCGCCGGCAATTTGCGCCGGCGATCGATGCGCACATACACGAGATCTTTGGCGTCGAATTCAAAATCTAGCCAAGATCCACGATAAGGAATAACACGAGCTGCAAATAGATACTTTCCAGAGGAGTGTGTTTTTCCTTTGTCATGGTCGAAGAATACGCCGGGTGAGCGATGCATCTGTGAGACAATGACACGCTCGGTGCCGTTGATGACGAACGTGCCGTTCGCCGTCATCAAGGGCATATCGCCCATGTAGACGTCTTGCTCCTTGATGTCGCGGATCGAACGCAGACCAGTATCTTCCTCGACATCGAACACACTCAGCCGCAGTGTCACCTTCAGCGGCGCAGCATAGGTCATGCCGCGTTGTTGACATTCTTCCACGTCGTACTTGGGTTGCTCCAGTTCATAACGCACGAAATCAAGCACGGCCCGCTCGGAGAAGTCGCGGATCGGAAAAACCGACTTGAACACCTCCTGCAGTCCCAGATTGGCCCGAACATGCGGCGGCACGTCCATCTGCAAGAAATGATCGTAAGAGCTGCGCTGTACCTCGATGAGGTTGGGCATGCGGGTCACTTCCGGGATACGCCCGAAGCTCTTGCGAATGCGCTTGCGTCCGGTGAAGGATTTCGCCATGCTTGTCCCCGAACCTTGAGTGGCCGTGCCGACGTGGGCGGCACTTGGAAGGTCATTACGTCCCTGCAATCGTCATTGCCGGACTTTATCACATTGCCGGTGTCAGCAATGTGGAATAAATGCTCATTCACTACAAAAACAACACATCAGGGGTTGGCCGTGGCGGACCGCCGGCCAACCCCTGGTCAGAAGCTGCGTGACCGAGCAGGAGTAAATCTCTCGATCACTTGATTTCGACGGTTGCCCCGACACCTTCGAGCTGAGCCTTGATTTTGTCGGCTTCTTCCTTCGGAATAGCCTCCTTGATCGGCTTGGGTGCGCTTTCCACCAGGTCCTTGGCTTCCTTTAAGCCAAGCCCAGTGATCGCCCGCACCTCTTTAATGACGTTGATCTTCTTGTCACCGACGCTGGCCAGAACGGCGGTAAATTCTGTCTGTTCCTCGACCGGGGCCGCCTCTTCGGCCTGGGCAGCGGTACCGCCAGCCGGCATCGCAGCGACGGCCGCGACCGGGGCAGCCGCCGACACACCCCACTTTTCTTCGAGCATCTTCACGAGCTCTGCCGCTTCGAGCACGGTCAGGTTCGAAAGCTCGTCGGCCAGTTTGCTCAGATCAGCCATTTCCGTTTCACTCCGATTGCTTGGACATCTGGGGTCAATGGTGGCTTCGGCCGCGCCGATGCCACGAGGCTCACGCCGATTGCTCCTTGTCGGCAAACGCCTTGAGAACCCTAGCGAGCTGTGATCCGGGAGCCTGCACGACCCCGACCAGTTGGGTTGCCGGCGTATTGACAATGCCGACCAACTTGGACGCGGGTGCGGTGAGGAGCCCGAGAATCTTGGCGCGCAGCTCTTCGATGGGCGGCATTTTGGTCAACGCCACCACGCCCTCGGCATCGATGAGCTGAGTGCCGAGGCTTGCCCCGACGATCTTCAGTTTATCGTTGCGTTTGGCATAGTCGGCCGCTGCCTTCGCCACCGCCACGGGATCGTCGGAATAAGCGACGGCCGTGGGGCCCCTGAAGTAGCTGTCCAGGTTCTCGAAACGTGTGCCGCGAATAGCAATGCGGGCAAGCCGGTTCTTGGTCACGCGGAAACGCGCGCCGGCCGCCCGCATGGAACGCCGAAGTTCGGTGGTCTCTTCAACCGTCATCCCATGGTTGTGGGTCACAACCACAAGAGTCGCCGACTTCAGGCCTTCATGCAGAGCGGCCACATGACGTTCCTTCTGTGCCCGTTCCACGGATCGCCTCCGTCTCCAGTTAACACCTTGGCAACCGGCCTTCGCGCCCGGTCACCAGCTCACGCAAACCTGTCCCAGAAGCTCAAGCCCGCGATGGCCCACACCGGTCCCGTTCACTCGGAACGGAAACGGCCCTGCCACCGCAGATTTTGACTCCTGTCTCATGCGGGTCGGTTCGATTAAGCCCGCCGGATGTCGTGACATCCTTTGGGCACCCGCCGTCTCGGACAGGGTCCGATCGGTCCAGGTCGGCGTCCGTGCCAACCGGAAACCATCGGAGCCGCCCCGCACCGGATATGCCGTTTCTGACAGCTCACCGATCCGTTGCGGAATTACCAAATCGTGTCCTCTGTCTCCTCGCGGCACAGCACTGAGGTCAGGCCGCCACGGCCGGCAATGCCGCCAACAGCGGCGCCACATCCAGCTTCAGCCCTGGTCCCATGGTCGAGCTCAGCGAGATTTTCTCGATATAGGTGCCTTTGGCGCCACTCGGCTTGGCCCGGTTGACCGCTCCAACGAAGGCCAGGATGTTTTCCTGCAACGCCTCATCGGTAAAACTAGCCTTGCCGACGCCGGCGTGCACGATCCCCTTCCGCTCGACACGGAACTGGATGTTGCCAGCCTTGGCGGTCTTGACAGCCTCGACCACATTGGGGGTGACCGTACCCAGCTTCGGATTCGGCATCAGGCCGCGCGGACCAAGGATCTTGCCGAGCTTGCCGACGATGCCCATCATGTCCGGCGACGCGATGCATCGATCGAAATTGATGGTGCCGCCCTGGATCTGTTCCGCCAGGTCTTCCGCACCGACGATCTCAGCGCCGGCCGTACGGGCATCATCGGCCTTCTGACCGCGGGCGAACACGGCGACGCGTACCGATTTGCCAGTGCCATTGGGCAACACCACCGTTCCGCGGACCATCTGGTCGGCGTGCCGTGGATCAACGCCCAGATTCATGGCGATCTCAACGGTCTCGTCGAATTTCGCGGTCGCACCTGACTTGACGATCCGGATGGCATCGTTCAAGGGATGGAACCGATTCCGGTCCAGCTCGTGATAGGCGTTGCGCAAACGTTTGCCGGTCTTGGCCATCGCTTCACTCCACCACTTCCAGGCCCATGGAGCGTGCCGATCCCGCCAGCATGGAGACGGCAGCCTCGACCGTGTTGGCGTTCAGATCAGGCATCTTCTTCTCGGCGATCTCACGGAGCTGCGCGTGGGTCACCTGCCCAACCGGCGCGCCCTTGCCTGGGGTCTGGGTTCCCTTGCCAATGCCGGCGGCCTTCTTGAGGAAATAGGTTGCCGGCGGCGTCTTGATGATAAATGTAAAGGTTCGGTCCTGATAGGCGGTGATCACCACCGGCAACGGCATCCCGACTTCCATGTCCTGCGTTTTGGCATTGAACGCCTTGCAGAACTCCATGATATTGAGGCCGCGTTGGCCGAGTGCAGGGCCGATCGGCGGCGAAGGATTCGCCTTTCCCGCCGGCACCTGAAGTTTTACCAACCCCACGACTTTTTTCGCCATTCCCACACCTTTTCGGCGACCCATACCGAGCCGACTCTTCGGGTGTGTGCGGTTCGACCACCATCCGCACCGGTTCCGCCCGGCCGACCACCCGATCTCCCGCACGCCAAAGGCCGCAACAAGTGTTGCGGCCGCTCAATCAGTTCCCGGTCTTCAGACCTTCTCAACCTGACTATATTCTAACTCCACCGGCGTGGACCGGCCGAAAATCGAAACTGCCACCTTGAGCCGTGACTTTTCTTCGTCCACCTCTTCCACCACGCCGTTGAACGACGTGAACGGGCCGTCGCATACCCGAACCTGCTCGCCCACCTCGAACACCACAGAGGGTTTTGGGCGGTCGATCCCCTCTTGGACCTGGTGCATGATCCGCGCCGCTTCGCCCTCGCTGATCGGCTGCGGCTTGCCGCCCCCACCCAAAAATCCGGTCACCTTCGGTGTGTTCTTCACCAAATGCCAGGTCTCGTCGGTCAAATCCATGCGCACCAGAACATATCCGGGAAAGAACTTGCGCTCCGTGTTGACCTTTGATCCCCGACGGACTTCGACCACCTCCTCGGTCGGAACCAGGATCTCGAAGAAACTGTCTTCCAGTCCTTTTTGCGCCGCCTTCTCCCGGATTGCCGATGATACTTTCTTCTCGAATCCGGAATACACATGGACGACATACCACCGAGCCGCCATAACTTTAACCCTGAACTCCCAGTATAAATTGTATCACATTGGAGAAGATGAAATCGACGATCAAAAAGAAGATCGCACATATGATCACCATGATGAAAACCATACCGGTCGTCACCAATGTCTCCTTCCGCGACGGCCAGGTTACCTTGGAAACCTCTTGCCGAACTTCGCGCGCGAACTGAGCGGGACTGGTCTTCGCCATCTTAAACAATCTATAATGACTTCGGAACGTTCTTCACATCGACCAACCGGCTGCCGGCACCACGAGCCTGGCAGGAGTGGAGGGGCTCGAACCCCCAGCCCCCGGTTTTGGAGACCGGTGCTCTACCAATTGAGCTACACTCCTACACCGCATACGCCGCCCGCTTCGACGCGAGCAGACTTTGTAGTCGGTCAAAGCACGCTGCGCAAGCGAAAAATGCCGTACGCCAGGGTGTCGATGCGACACGTCTGGCGCATCGATCAACTTTCGGCTGAGGGTGGCCTCGGCGATGGTGGCACATCGCATAGCCGTCAGGCCCCCACCGATGCGGCACTGTCTGGAGCGGGTGACGGGAATCGAACCCGCACAACCAGCTTGGAAGGCTGGGGCTCTACCATTGAGCTACACCCGCGCGCACCCATTTTGCCACGTCATCATACCGAAAACCGGTGATCGAGCAACCACAGAAATGCCGGCAGCACCGCAGGCCCGGCAGCACCGCAGGTATTGGGGGCCGGTGACGGCAATGCATCAGCTCTTCCCGCCAAACAGCCCCCGCACCGCGATGGTGACGGCTTCGAAACTCCCTTCCGCGCCGCGCCGCTGGATCTCGTCGGCCAAACGCTGGACACGTACGTCCCGGTCGACAATGTCGGCTTGCAGAATGCGCTCCCGTGCCGCAGCCGCCACCTTCTCCGCTTCCAGTGCATTGGTCGCCTGGTTTTGCCGGTCGACTGCTTCCGCCTGGTGGCGACGCAAATCCAAATTGAGCCGATCGAGCTTGCGGTCGCGCTCAGCAACCTCGCTCTGAAGCGCTTTTTCCCTGGCTTTAGCGGTGACCAACGCTTCATCGTGGCGGGTTTGGCTTGCCGAAAGGGTCTGTTCGGCATTGACCCGAGCCTCCCGGCACTCCGCGAGCTGCTGCTCGCACCCGTCCAGCCGCGTGCTCAGCTCGACGATGCGCGCTTCAGCGGCGGCCAGTGCCTGCTGTGCCACCCCCTCCGCTTGTCGGCTTGCCATGGCGGCTTCGGTCGCCTCGGTCGTTTTTGTCGTCAGGTCCGCCCGGCACCGGTTGAGCGTGCCGGTCACTTCGGCCAACTGCGCCTCCCGTTCGGCCAATGCCGCTTGGAGTGCACTCACGCGGGCGGCCGATGTTGGCGACTCAAGGGTATTGGCGTCTTCTGGCGCTTCGGACATGGCGATTCCTTTTTTTCGGCTGCGCACACGGTACGAACCCACCGTGCCGCGGGTCCTCGGGCAGAGCAACCTTTTCGGTACACTCACCCGTCCAGCCAACCACGCCGCAAACTCCCGGCCCATCGGAAGGCTCAAGTCCCACACCGGCCTTTCGACCGACCCACCATGACCGAAACGGTGGCTTTTCGACGGCGTGCCCTCCTTTTTAGCACGGTTGTCGGCATGAAGATCGG
>JANQJV010000109.1 GCA_028281465.1 Azospirillaceae bacterium
CCGGACCACGCCCAGCAGCCGGCCGCCAAGATGGCGGCGGTCCAGCCGGCAGGGATGCCGGCGCTCCTCGTTCAGCGCCGAAACCGAACCTGTCGTCAATGCGGGCCATCGGTATCAGTCGCGTCGGCCCGCCAAAACAAGCGCCGTCCGGTATGGTTACCGACCGTTACTATTTGTTACGGGCTTGGGAACAACCCGACATTCAACGGTTACATCATGGGAGCATGGTGGGGGTGTTGCGGCACCACACACTCAAATCAAGGTAGTTCCCATGGTATCAATCCTCAAAATCTCAGCCCGAGATGTCGTGACGCCGGTTGCGGCCATCACGTTCATCGTCACCGCATTGACCGGCATCATGCTGCTCCTGCACTGGAACACGGGCCTGGTCCGAACCGCCCATGAGTGGTTGAGCCTGGTCTTTGCCGGGCTCGCCCTGTGGCACCTGGCCCGTCATCGAAAGAGCTTTGCTGCACATCTGAAACGCCACTCCGCGGTGGCGGTAATGATGATCAGCCTATTGGCAAGCATCGCGTTCACTGGGGTTACGGCCAATCCGGCGTCGGTCGAGCCTGGTGCGGTGTTCCGGTCTCTGGGAGCCGCCAGTCTGGAGATGGCCGCCCCAGCTTTTGGTCTTCGGCGGGATCAGGCGGTGACGGCACTGGCCAAGGTCGGGATCGACGCCGCTGGGTATGAAACCGTTCAGCAGATCGGAATGCGATCCGGTTTGGAGGCGGCGGGGGTGATCACGATACTGGCACGCACCGCTCTAGACCGATCATGATGGCATTTCTGTCTGGCACGGCGGGGGGGGGTCCAGCAGGCCGTCCCCCCTTGGTCTTGTGTCAGGCCGTTGCAGCCCGATTCCGAGCGTTCGACAGTCGGTGGAAACGGGTTGCCAGGAGGAAGACGGACACCAGGCTGGCCAGCGCGATGGCTTCCAGCAACCCGCTCAACCCATGGGCCATGCCAAAGGCAAGCCAAGCTCCCAGAGGGATCATGATCGCAAAATAGGAGAAGAAGTGCAGAACAGTCGGAATCCAGGTGTCCTGGCATGCGCGTAGGGTGTTAACCAGCACCACTTGACCGCTGTCTGGGATCACAATCAAGGCCACGAAAGCCACCTGCGGTGCGAGCACCAGCAGAAGCGCCGGATCGTTGGTGAACACCGTGGCAATCTCGGTCGGAAACGCGATCAGGATCGTACCGATGGTCGCGGCCACAAGCAGCACCAGGGCGAATCCGACCCAGCCAGCGCGCGTTGCCTCCCGACTATCACCGGCGCCGTTGGCGCTGGCCACACGGATGGCAGTTGACATGGCGATGCCGACGGCGAGCATGAACGGCACCATCATGATTGTCATGAGCACGGTGTAGGCGGCCAGAGGCAAGGCGCCGAGCCAGCCGGCGAAGAGGATCATCGAGGCAAAGGCCGAGTATTCGAAGCTGCGCGATAGGCCTTCAGCATATCCGATCCCGCGTGCCTTGGCACCGTTTCGCCACCAGGCTTCAGGCCGACGCCGGGTGCCAAGGCGTTCGGCATCACGAAACATGAGGATGGTACCGATCATCAAGCCAGCGCCGGTCATGCGCACAATGGTTGTGCACAATGCGGCTCCTTCGGCGCCCATGGCCGGAAGGCCGAATAGCCCCCACACCAGAACGATATCCAGCACCAGGTTCAGCGCATTGCCGATCAAGATGAAGATCGTACCGATCCAGGGCCGCTTGATCCCGTCCAGAAAGAACAGGGACGTCAAATAGATCATCAGGAACGGCAGGCCGGCGCCGTAGTAGGTGAGGACGCGACTGCCGCCGGCGGCGAGCACCGGTTCTTGGCCGGCGATCCGAAAGATCGGCTCGCCGAACAAGCAGATCACGGCACCGGCAAGCCCAAGCAGAATGGCGTAAGGCAGGGAGCGCCGCCAGATCGCGCCACAATCAGCCAATTTGCCGGAACCATAGGCATGCGACGTCATCACCAGTGTGCCCAGCAGCAGCCCGGCTCCGCACACTGGAAACAATTTCGCCAACACGGAGGCCAGGCCGAGTTTTGCCAGTTCAAGCGAGTCGAAGTGACCGACCACGATGGTATCGACGATATCGAGCGTGATGACGCCGAGTCGAGACAGCATGATTGGAATTGCCAGCCGAACCAGATCAGTGGCGTGTCGGCGAAAGGTCATGGTGGGACGCAGGGTTCTGGATGACGGCATAGGGCCCATCAGATGACCCTAGCGCAAGCAACCAGGTGGTTGCCATGCTATTTCATTGCTACCGACCGGCTCAATTTAGGGATTGGCTGGCAGAACGGTGAGCACTTTGCCCGGGTTCAACAGGTTATTGGGATCCAGGGCTCGCTTGATACTCTGCATGACCAAAAGGCCATCATGATGTTCATCTTGAAGATACTCGATCTTACCACAGCCAATCCCATGTTCGCCGGTACAGGTTCCGCCCATGGCGAGGGCACGCCGTACGAGGCGGTCGCTCAGTCGGCGGACTTCCGCAACTTCTGCGGGGTCGTTCGGATCGAGAACAAAGCAGACATGGAAATTCCCGTCGCCGACATGGCCGACGATGGGGCCGGGGATTGGCGTACCAGCAAGATCTGCCTTGGTTTCTAAGATGCAGTCGGCCAGGCGCGAGATTGGCACGCAGACGTCGGTTGGCCAGGGTCGGCAGTTCGGCCGCAGCCCGAGGCAGGCGTACAAAGCGTCATGGCGCGCCTGCCAAAGACGACGACGATCTTCCGGCGCGGTCGCCCATTGGAAGGCAGCGCCGCCATGGTTGCCCGCAATGCCGGCCACCGTCTCTGCTTGTTCGCGGATACCGGTTTCGCTGCCGTGGAATTCGAGAAACAGCGTGGGTGCCACCGCGTAGTCGCTTTTTGCGTACCGATTGACAGCATCGATTTGAACGTCGTCGAGCAACTCGATGCGTGCCATGGGAACGCCCATTTGGATGGTTTCAATCACCGTGTTAACCGCGGAACACAGGCTGGGGAACGGACAGACGGCGGCGGCCATTGCCTCCGGCACGCCATGCAGCCGCAGGGTCACTTCCGTGATGATGCCGAGCGTGCCCTCCGAACCAACCAGCAAGCGGGTCAGGTCATAGCCCGCCGCCGATTTGCGTGCTCGGCCACCGGTATGAACGATGCTGCCATCCGCCAGAACAGCGTTCAGGCCCAGCACGGCCTCGCGCATGGTGCCATAGCGCACCGCATTGGTACCGCTGGCACGCGTCGCCGCCATGCCACCGATCGAGGCATCGGCGCCCGGATCGATCGGAAAAAATAGTCCAGTATCGCGCAGATGGGTGTTGAGCTGCATGCGGGTGACGCCGGCTTCAACCGTGCAGTCCATGTCCTCAGTATCGACACGCAGAATGCGGTTCATGCGCGAGAGATCAATGCACAGACCGCCGTGCAAGGCCTGTGGCCCACCTTCCAGAGACGTGCCGGTGCCGAACGGCACCACAGGGAGGCCGTACGCGGCGCAAAGGCGCACAGCCTGAGCAACGTCCTCGGTGGTCTCGGCAAATAGGACAGCGTCCGGTGGGGCGGTTGGGTGCCACGACTCGTCGTGGCCATGCTGATCACGGATGGTTGCATTTGTGCTTAGTGCTTTGCCGAACCGGGCCGACAGGGCCGCAATCGCCGGGCCTGGGTCGATGCGCGGCGCTCGAAATCCTTCAGGCATAGCTATTCCCTCCCTGATCCGGCATCTGAAGAATCAGGCGATTCCGTCGGCTGATTTGATATTGGCCGGTTCGAAATCCGATTCTGCCCAGAGTGGTCGTCCTGGATGCGATCGGTCACATCCGGCCTGCCCGTCCTAGGCAGTCACAGTTTCGTTGGCCAGCGGTGCCTTTTCGGCTTCACTCGCCGTTCCGCTGCCGATCGGATCGCGCAGCACATAGCCGCGGCCCCAAACGGTTTCGATGTAGTTCTCACCGCTCGTGGCGCCAGCTAGTTTCTTACGCAATTTGCACACGAAAACATCGATGATCTTCAGTTCCGGCTCATCCATGCCACCATAGAGGTGATTCAAGAACATCTCTTTGGTTAGCGTCGTCCCCTTGCGCAGGGAAAGGAGCTCTAGAATTCCATATTCTTTGCCGGTCAAGTGCAGCGGTATGTTATCCACTTCGACCGATCGCGTGTCCAGGTTGACGGCGAGCCGGCCGGTGCGAATGATGCTATCGGCGTGCCCCTTGCTGCGCCGCACGATCGCCTGAATCCGGGCGATCAGTTCGCGCCGGTCGAACGGTTTTGTCAGGTAGTCGTCGGCACCGACGCCTAGCCCCCTGATCTTGTTGTCGAGCTCCGTCAATCCAGACAGGATCAGAATGGGTGTGTCGACACGGGCGGAGCGGAAACGCCGCAAGACCTCATAACCGTCGATATCGGGCAGCATCAGGTCAAGAATGATGATATCGTAGTCATATAGCTTGCCAATCTCAAGCCCATCTTCGCCGAGATCGGTGCAATCGACGATATAACCCTCAGCCTTGAGCATCATTTCGACGCTCTTGCGCGTGGAGCTGTCATCTTCGACCAACAGGACTCTCATTCTTTCGTCCACCCGCTCGTGTATCAAGACCGATCGGCCTGGGTGACGGGACAGCCGCTGCGCACTCTTAACCCGTCACCGCTTCGGTGACCAAAGCACGGCTACCCCGGAAAAAGCCCATTCTAGCCACGTCGTCACTCATAAGATTAAGATGGCCTTAAGGTTAAGGCAAGGGGGCCGCATAGCAGGTCGGCCATCGTTAAGCCGACCGGGAGAGATATCTGTGACCGCATTGGCATCGATTCTGCTCGACCAGGTGTCTGGTCTCTCGGCTTACCGGCGCTATGGCCGGGTGACCTCGGTGCTAGGCATGTTGGTGGAGGTGGGGGGCATCGAGCGGCATCTCAGCTTGGGCGGCCGTTGCCTCATCGTGGCGCGCGAGGGGCGTGGGGTTCCCTGCGAGGTCATTGGTTTTCGGAACGACCGGGCCTTGCTCATGCCACTGAGTAACTTGGATGGCGTCGGGCTGGGCTGTGATGCGGAAATATCTGAAGCCCAGCCGGCGGTCTACCCAAGCGAGTCGTGGCTTGGGCGAGTCGTCAATGCACTCGGCGAGCCGGTCGACGGTAAGGGGCCGTTGCCTTTGGGCACGCATCCGGTGCGCATTCGGGCTGCGCCGCCACCGGCCCACACGCGCGGTCGTGTCGGGGATAAGATCGACCTCGGCATCCGCGCCCTGAATACGTTCCTGACCTGTTGTCGGGGGCAGCGCATGGGCATCTTCGCCGGCTCAGGCGTCGGCAAATCCGTGCTCATGTCCATGATGGCGCGCTACACCGAAGCCGCTGTCACCGTCGTTGGCCTCATTGGCGAACGCGGCCGCGAGGTGCAGGAGTTCATCGCCGACGAGCTGGGCGAGGAGGGGCTGGCGCGGAGCGTCATGGTGGTCGCCACCTCCGACGAACCGCCGTTGATGCGCCGGCAGGCAGCCTATCTCACGCTGGCGGTTGCAGAGTACTTTCGCAACCAGGGACTGGATGTGCTGTGCCTCATGGACAGCGTGACCCGGTTCGCCATGGCACAGCGGGAAATCGGCTTATCGGCGGGCGAGCCACCGACCACGAAAGGCTATCCACCGACCGTATTTGCGGAACTGCCGCGGCTACTTGAGCGGGCTGGGCCGGGTGAGACCGGCAAGGGCACCATTACGGGACTGTTCACGGTGCTCGTCGAAGGCGACGATCACAACGAGCCCATCGCGGATGCCGTCCGTGGGATTCTCGATGGGCACATCGTCCTGGAACGCCGCATCGGCGAACGGGGACGGTTTCCGGCCATCAACATATTGCGCAGCGTGTCGCGCACTCTGCCCGGTTGCAACTCGGAGGCCGAAAACGCCTTGGTGAATCGCGCCAAGCATCTTATGTCGATTTATGAAGACATGGCCGAGATGATTCGGCTTGGTGCCTATCGGCAGGGCAGCGATCCCTCGGTCGATGAGGCGATCAAGTACCATGAAGCCTTGGAGCAGTTCTTGCGGCAGAGTAAGCGTGATCACGCCACGCTCGCCGAAGGTTATCAGGCGCTCGGCACCATTTTGGGTATGCCCGTGCAATGACCGACCTGACAGCACTCATCCGTCTGCACAAATGGCGCGTCGACGAAGCGCAGCGCGCCCTGGCCGATTTGCGCACGATGCAGGAGGGGCTCGTGGCGCAACGTCAGGCACTGGAGCAGGAGATCGCCCAAGAACAGGCGGCCGCGCACGCATCTGAGGACGCGGCGTTCATCTATCCTGCCTATCATCGGGCTGCCATGGCGCGTCTGGAAGACATTGAAGCCCAGATACGCCATGCCCAGAAGCGCATCGGCCAAGCGACCGACGATTTGGCGCTCGCATTCCAGCATCTGAAGCGAATCGAGTTGACGCAGGAACGGCGCCAGGCGGAGACAGTGGCTGAGCAAAAGAGGCGCGAGAACGCCGTGTTTGACGAACACGCCTTGATCGTTTTCGAACGAAATCGCCACGAGCTAGAAAGGGAGTGAGACCAGCGCCCCCTAGGGAAGACTGTCCGACCCGGCGGCCTGCTCCAAGAAAACTGCCAGTTTCATGTCATCGCGCCGGATGTGTTGCACCAGCCATTCCTTGAGGAAATCCATGGTTTCCGGCGTGATTGCGGTTTTACCATTGTCGAACTCTTGCACGAAGGTGTCTAGCTGTGCCAGGAGAGCGGCGTGCTTACGTCCATGCTCGCTGCGGTGCTCATAAGCATGCTCCTGCATGACACGATCTTCGTGCTCAAAATGCTCGCGTGTGCAGGCCATGAGCATCTGCAAGGTTTTGCCGATCGAATCACGTGGCGCATCGGTCTGCATGGCGTCATATAAATCGTTGACCAATTCAAACATGCGCTGGTGATCGGAATCGATGCCGTCATGGTGCACGGCGACGTCGGCTTGCCATTGGATGAACACGACTTCCTCCCGCATCCGTCATTCAAATGTGGGATCTTAGTCGGTTGGTTCGGTTTGTGACAGCCCCTGACCGTATTCTTCCTGTCGCGACGCGGCCAAATGACACCAGGTCTGGGAACCGAAAGCGGAAATCGGAAAAGGTGGTGAAACGCCTGATGGTCGGGGGCCCGTTCGGCCCCATGTCCGGAACCGGCGGCCGGTGCGCCGACACCACCGCTCACCAGAGCAACCATGGTTAAGCCAGAGGTTGCCGTCGCACGAACCATCATCGGGGCGTTCCCTCGTCGAAAGGAATAGATCAACGGACGTGCGCTTAACCAATTCGTTTGGGTAGAGTGCGCCCTGGGATCATGTCTAATGGGTTGGTACAACCGACTCGCGCCCGGCGTGGAGAGTCAAGGCAACGGCCAAAACACCAGCCGTCGTCAAGGTGCCGATCATTCCAGCGACGCGGAGGTTGCCCGTCACGTCTGAGGTTCGAAGTCCAACGACACGCAATGTCCATGCAACCACCGATACAAGCCCGATTCCGTGCCCGCAGGACCAATGTGGCTGGCCCAGTCACTTTGCGAGCACCAACAGGATCGTCACCGAGGCCCCGGACTCGACGAAGGTCTCGCTCACCCGCCCAGCGGCGACGCCGGCAAACCCAACGCGGCTCAACCCACCGGAGAGTCGCCAATGGCCATACAGTTGTGGCGGATCGTCGTGGCAGACCGCGGACCTCTCACGGCGGTGCAGTGGGGTGACGGCCATGCACCACCTGTCCCGAAATCGACAGGCGAAGCCATGCTCCATGATGGTGGGCAGAGGCGATGTTGGGCAGAGGGGATGTTGAGCAAAGGGTGAGAATCTGGAAAGACCATTGCCGAGTACCTCATTCCAACCGAGTCCCACACCGGCCTTTCGACCGACCCACCATGACCGAAACGGTGGCTTTTCGACGGCGTGCCCTCCTTTTTAGCACGGTTGTCGGCATGAAGATCGG
>JANQJV010000293.1 GCA_028281465.1 Azospirillaceae bacterium
TGCTGGCTGGACCGCCGCCATCTTGGCGGCCGGCTGCTGGGCGTGGCGGGGCCGGCTGGAAGCCGGCGGTCCAGCCGGCAAGGATGCCGGCGCTCCGAAGCAGCGCGGCCCATTGCCACGACCGACAAGAATGCGATCGGCGCTCTCCGGCGCATCATGGCATGGAGATCGGCGGGTGCCGGGGTCGCCCTGCCTCCTCACCCTGCCGCCAAACACCGCGCGAACACCCCCGGGTCGACGTTGCCGCCAGAGAGCACGGCCACCACAGTGCGGCCGGCGAGGGGGAGGTGGTCGGTGAGGACGGCGGCGAGGGCAATGGCGCCGCCGGGTTCGATCACCAGTTTGAAGGCCTCAAAGGCCGCCGCCATGGCGGCCAGCACGTCCCGGTCGTCGACGGTGCAGGCGCCGGCCAGGTGGGTGCGGTTGAGGGCGAAGGTGAGGTATCCGGGGGACGGTGCCAGCAGGGCATCGCACAAGGAGGTGGCGCCGGGGGCGTTGCCGAGCCGGGTGCCGGCAGCGAGAGAGCGGGCGGTGTCGTCGAAGCCGGCCGGCTCCACGGCATGCACCAGGCAGCCGGGCAGTCGGTCGGCCAGAGCGAGCGCCGTGCCCGCCACCAAACCGCCGCCGCCGCACGGCACCAGCACGGCGTCTGGACGGACGCCGAGCGCCGCGGCCTGCTGCGCGATCTCCAACCCGACCGTGCCCTGGCCGGCGATGATGAACGGATCATCATAAGGTTTCACCAGGCTCGCCCCGGTCTCGGCGGCGATACGGACGGCGATGGCTTCGCGATCCTCGTGGTTCCGGTCATAAGGTTCCACACGGGCGCCCCAGGCCTCGGTGTTGCGCCGTTTGATCGCCGGTGCGTCGGCCGGCATGACGATGGTGGCGGCCACGCCCCAGTCGCGCGCGGCGGCGGCCACCCCCTGGGCATGGTTGCCCGAGGAATAGGCGACCACGCCATGGCGGCGCACAGCGTCGTCCAGTGCAGCCAGGCGGTTGAATGCGCCACGATATTTGAAGCTGCCGGTGCGCTGCAGACATTCCGGTTTGATCAGCAGGCGGCCGTCCAATCGGTCGTTCAGCAGCGGCGATTCCAGAAGCGGCGTTGGCACGGCGCGGCCGCGCAACCGCGCCGCAGCGGCCTCGATGTCCGCAATCTTCGGCAGCGTCGCTGTCTCCATATCCATGTCAGCCACCATCCGTCGGACCGATTGGGTTGGCCGTGCCACCGACCAGCACATAGGCCCCATGCACGGCCGGCGGCGCGTTTTTGTTCAAGAGTAAGGTGCGCGCCTCGAACCAAGCGGCTGGCATGTCGCCTGTCAGCGCCCTGCGGTAGAACAATTCGGTAAAAGCCTGCGATGTTTGCGGTTCGGTCGGCCATACGCTCAGCAACACCCAGCGGGCGCCGCCGAAGCGTAGCGCCCGCACGAGGCTCCACAGTGCGGCATCGCGTGCCGGACTGGGTCGTCCTGGCCAGCAGGAGGCAAGCGTGACCAGTCGTGCCGGCAAAGGGGTTTCGAACAGGCGCCCAGCGGTCAGAGGGGCTGACTTGCCGTCCTCCGAGCGCAGCAGCAAGGCGGCGGCAAGCGGCCGGTCGGACCGGCAGGCGGTGTGTCCCGACAGGTGAAGAACGTCGGTACCGGCGCCCAGGCGGTCCCGTAACGCCGCGGCGGTGGCCGTTTCGGCGGTGAGCGGGGTGATGCCGAACCGGGCGGCCACGGTCGCGGTTTCCTCGTTGCTACCAGGCCGGTCTGGATAGCCGCCGGCGACCATGGGATAACCGACCACGACGGCCGGACCGGGTGCTGCCTCGGGGACGCCGGCCATCCATTCGCGGGCACTCGGGGCCAACACCACGGGGCCGGCGATGTCCAGGGCGCCCCAGGGGACCGCCGCGGTCTCCGGCGTCGGCACCACGAACGTGCGTGCCGCCGCCGTCAAGTCGCGGCTGGCCAGGGCCGTACTCAGCCGTCGGGCCAGGGACGCTTGGCCATCGATGTCGGCGCGGCGGAGTGCGGTCCAGAAGCCGTCGAGCAGCAAGGCCAAGTCGGAGGCGGAGATTTCCGAGGCGATCAGATCGGCCCCGTCCGGCGTGATGCGCAGCCAGCGCACCGCTTCGGCACCGCGGGCCGCCAATCCGTAGAGCAGCGTCTCATCTGGGTCCAGGCGTCTCTGGACGTCGGCAAGAGCCGGCATGTCACGTGTCAACAGCACATGCAGCCAGGACGCGCGCTCTGCGAGCCGGCCGGCCAGCTCCCGGCGCAGATCGTCCAACTCAAGCGTGGTCCTCTGGTCTTCAGTCACCGTCGATCCGATGCCGATACGCAGCAGACGCTGCAGATGCCGGGCTTGGTCGACGCGGCG
The DNA here is from genome assembly GCA_028281465.1 of Azospirillaceae bacterium. GTDB lineage: Bacteria > Pseudomonadota > Alphaproteobacteria > Azospirillales > Azospirillaceae > JANQJV01. The sequence continues at coordinate 2,371 of JANQJV010000293.1, forward strand.
CACTTCGTCGACCACCGCCGCTTCCGAACCGCCGGCGAGCGGCACCGTGGCCAGACTGTCGTGCAGTGCCTGCGCGCGGGCCAGCTCCATGGCCGTGAAGGCATCCGCCAGAGCCTGGTTCCGGATCGCCAGGCGATCGACGCGGTAGCCGAGGTCGTCCTTGGACACCTGCAGGCGGTCCGGTACCCGGTCGGCGGCTACTGGGCCGGAACTCTCATTGGCCGCCAGTTGGGCCCTTTGGAAGGCTTCGGCGGCCTCCGCGAGGCGGTCCAGCGCCAGCAGAGATTCGCCGCGCAGACCCTCCAGACGCCAGATCATGTCGATGTTGCGCGACACGTCCGCATCCACCGCCGCTGACTCCACCACCCCCAGGGCGGCCTCGGGCAGCTCCGCGGCGAGCAAGGCGCGGCCGTGCTGGCCGGCGGCAATGAGCCGGTCATGGGTGCTGCCGACGGTCTCGAAAAACCGGGTCGCCTGCGTGATGTCAGCTTCCGCAGGGCCGCGTCGACGTCCCGACGCCAGACGTGCCGCGCCGCGCAGCACCAGATTGCGTGCGCGTTCCAGATAGCTGTCCAGGTGCACCGGCACGAAGGCACCATAGGTCTTGTCGCTCGCGAGCCGATGGATGTCGTTGAACCGGTCTTCCGCCGCTTCGGCCCAATCCATGGCCAAGCGGTAGTGGCCGCGCCGGAAGGCGAGGCGGGCCAAACCAGCGAAGGCACGCAACTGGGCCGTGGTCAGGGCGACGATCTCCGCCAGGTTGCTGGGTGGCGCCCTGTAGGTGACGGGCAACCGCCATTCCGCGGTCCGGCGGGCCACGTCAGCGAAGGCGTCTTCAGCATCGGGGTCGCCTAGGGCGAGCCGTGCTTCGCCGCGCAGGGCGACCGCATTGAGGTCATGGCCGAGCCAGGCGTCTTCGCGCCGCGCCGTGACCAAGCTCTCGGCCTCGGCATCGGCGGCACGTCCGGCCATGATCAGCACCAGGCCGCGCAGAAACGACACTTGCCAGAGGGTGGCCAGGTCTTCGGTCGATTCGGCACGTTCCAAGGCCATGAGGGCCCGATCCGGCTCGTGGGCGGCCCACGCGGCAAAGGCGGTCGCCAGGTCGGGTGTCACGGTCAGGCCGTAGCTGGTCAGCTGGCCGGCTTGCGGCATGGCAATCGGCCGCAGTGGCAGTGGAACAGGGTTGACCAGATTCCCGGTCGCTGGTGGCGCGTGCAAAGGGCCGTCGATGGCGGCGGCTGGGGGCACGCTCGCCGCGATCGGTGGCGTGCGCACCGGTGCCGGTGCGCAGCCGGTCAAGCAAGAACCGGCTAACCAAACCATGGTGAGCCAGCCTGCCGGGTTGGCCATGCGATGCGGTGTCATGCAGTTCAGACCATCGCCCATTCGGGATTGAAGCCGAGTTTAGGCCGGTTGCCACCGACCCGGTAGGATGAAGTCGCCCCGGTCCGGTTTCGATGCAGCGCCGTTGCCCTCTACCAACAAAAGGGCCACCAACAAAAGGGTCACCAACAAAAGGGCCACCAACCGACCCGCTGGCCGGACGGCTCGGCGCCGGGGCGTTTTTCTGCTACCACGGCGTCACCGGCACGACGTCACCGGTCCAGTCGGCGGCGCCCGGCGCTCCCCAGCACACCAACCGCCATGCCCCGTTCCGCCACCGATCTCCTGTCCCCCCGTCGCCTCGCCATCGTGGATGCCCTGCGCGGTTTAGCCCTGCTGGCCATGGTCGCCTATCATGCCTGCTGGGATTTGGTGCTTTTCGGTCTTGCTGCCTTCGCCCTCTATGACGACCCGATCTGGTTGTCTTTCCGCACCGCCGTTGCCAGCGGCTTTTTGTTTCTGGTCGGGGTCAGCCTGGTGCTGGCACGCCGGGCCGGTCACAGCTCGATCTGGCTGGTCCGCCGGTTCATCGTCCTGGCGGCCTGTGCCGCTGGCATTTCGCTCGCCAGCCTCGTCTTCGCACCCGCCTCGCCGGTGCACTTCGGCATCCTGCACCATATTGCCATGGCCAGCCTGGTCGGGTGGGTCTTGGTGCCAGTGCCGCGGTGGGTGTTGGTCGCGGGCGGCGTTGCCGCTTGGAGTCTGCCGGAGGTGGTTAGCCATTCGGTGTTCGACACTCGATGGCTGGACTGGATCGGGCTGGCGACGCGGTTTCCCAATTCCGTGGATTTTGTGCCCCTGCTGCCCTGGGGTGGCGCCGTGCTGTTCGGTCTGGCCGTCGGCAAGAGTCTGGACGGCCTGTCGGTGCGCTGGCCTGGTCTGGCGGCGTGGCAACCAGCGCAGATGCCGGGCCGGGCCCTGGTTTGGCTCGGCCGACATAGCCTGGTGCTGTATCTGGTGCACCAGCCGGTGCTGATGGCCCTCATAGGGGCCACCGTGATCTTGGTCGGCCTTTGACGCATGCCAGGCGTGTGCCCTGCTTGGTGGCCGGACCGTGGACTGTGGTGGGTTGGGCCGGTCTAGGCCGCGGGCTGGCTGGCTTGGCTGGCGGATGGCCCGTGCACCAGGTCGCTCAATTTGTCGAGCAGGTAGTCGGCATCCGCGGATTCCATCTCTTCGTACTGTGTCAGGATGCGTTCGATGGTGCGGCGGCGATGCCGCTCTCGGTCGTGTGCCTCGCCGTCGAAACCGGTCTCCGCGGCGACCAAAAGGCCAACCTGCACAGCGGGCAGGATGCTCCTGGGCAGGCGCGCTTTCTCGAAAATGGATCTGAGGCCGTGAGCGCCGCCTTCATGGATGACCGCACGGGCGTTGGGAAGTGGCACCTTGGCCAGGAAGGCCATCGCACACTCGAAAAACGACAGGTCGCCCATGCACAAGGCACGCACGATCAGCGACGGCGTCAGGCGACCGCCAACATGGAGCTGCGTTACCAGTTTCACCAGATCGTCGTCACTGCGTTCCGTGGCGAACAAACTGACCGTCGCCCGCTCGCGGCTGCGCAGAATGATGTCGCTCGCCATCCCTTCCGGCAGAGCGTGATGGGTTACTAGATATTCTTGAAGATTCTCAGACACTTTGGCCACAAGGCGCTCTGCCACGGTGATCGGCAGGCCGTCGCGGTGGACCAGGGGGGCCTGCACGGCGGCATTGTCGCCGAACCGGTCGACCACTCGGTTGAGGCTTTCTTCGCCGATGGCGGCGCCCTTGTTGGCGACCAGGGCGGCAACGGCGCGCTCGTCGCCGCGTTCGGCCAGTACCTCGGAAACTTGGGTTGACACGGTCGGACGCACGGCAACGGCGGTTTGTTTGGCCGACGAGCCACTTCCGACGATTTCGATCAGATCGGCATCGCTCAGGACAGTCGAGACGCTGATGAGGGGAACGGCGACCGCTTCCACGTCCCGGGCCAGGGTCAAGGCCACATCGTGCGGCAGGTTGGGGGTCGCCTTGATGTTTTCCGACAAGGATTGGCGCACCCGCTCCACGGCGTCGCGCGCCATGGCGCGCACGATGTCTTCGGCCAGGCTGCGCTCGGCGTCGCTCAATCCCTCGTCGGCGAATTGCCGAGCCACCTTGGCCGCCATATCGGCCCGGGTTTGAACCGACGGGTCGGACAGCAATCGGACCACGTCCTGCTGGGTGAGCTTTTCAGTCATCAGTCATTCCGATCCCGATCCGGCGGTCCATCCCACGGCATCCCATCCGATGCTGGCATCGCATTCAACACAAGTTCACCCTTGTTTTGAAGGTGTTGTCCGGTGTTGGATTGCAAAATGCCATTCTCTTCTATCTTACACTAAGCAGCTTCAAGCACCGGTTCAAGATTTCGCAACAGTTCGCTGCGTGGAAGACGGCCCGGCTGCGACACGAGGTCACGAGGCATTGGGTCAGCTCGAGGCGGGGGGCGCGGTTTCAAGGGAGTATTGGTGTGGGTGACGCACGTCGGCGGCGTCGGCGCCGCCAGGCCTGTTCGACCACGCGGATCTGTCCGGTGACGTCGATGGCCTGCTCGGTGACGACTTCCAAGCCACGGTCTTCCAACACGGCGTGCTCCGGTCGGCCCGTGTCGCGGTCCGCCACCACGTGGTCGCGCGCGTGCAACAGGGCCAGGATTTGTGGCCGAAACAGGCGCATGAGGGCGGTGATCCAACGGTTGGCGGCCCAGCATGGCCGGGCCACGTCCATGACGAAGGAGTCCAGCATGCGCGCGACGTCGGCGGCACTATACCAGGTTTCGCCGGTGACCCAGCGGTTGGTGGTGAACAAGCGTGTCGCCCGTCCGGAGCGGGTGGTCGCGATGGCGATCAGGTGGCTCAAGGCCTCGTTGTCGTCCGCCACCATAGGCATCGGTTCGCCGTCGATGCGGGTCGGACGCACGCCTTCGGGCATGCCGAACGGTCGCAGAAAAGTGTGGAAATGGCCGTGTTCGCCGTTGAGGCGCTCGGTTTCTGGGTGCAGGTGGTAGTAGTACTGGGCATGGTAGACGGGATCATAGACATCACCCGCTGGGTAGTGCCGCCATATCGCCGGCCGATCGTCGGCATTCATGAGCTGGGTCAGCACCGTGTCCCCGGTTTTCGCCAGCACCCGTTCACAGGTCTGCACCTCCCGGGCCGCCTCGACCATGGCCTCCAGGGCCTCGCTCGACATCTGATCGAAGTCATCTCCCCGCACGACCAACCTCGGTTCAGTCAGACACCACCCGGGTGCAACCCGCCGGGTCGCTCGATCCGCGCTCGCGACGGCCCAGACACCGAAGCGGAAACGCGATCGGTGCCGGTCTGCATGGCTGACCGACGGCCGGCGTCGTCATCGGACCTGCTGGCCATTGGTCTGCGTGCCGCCGAACAGGAAGGTCATGGGGCTCTGTTCGATCTGGCGACTGACCCGGGCTAGGCTGGCAGTCAAGCCGCGGGTTTCGGTGATCAGTCGTGACAATTCGTACAGGCCGACATTGGAGAAGTCGCGGAACGGTTCCCGGCTCTCTTCCAGGAACCCGGTCAACTCATCTGAAAGACCGCGGATCGACACGGACAGTGCGCGCACCTCCTCGGAGGTCTGCGTCAAATCCGCGAGACCGACCTTGGAGTTTTCGTCCAATTGGCCGAGCGTCACGCGCACCCGCGCCAGCGTCTGGTCAACGCTGTCCGTCACTTGTCGGGTTTCCTGGCGCAACTCGACGAACAGCGTTTCCACGTTGTTTGCGGTGGCTCGGATCGAGGCCATGGTTTCGTCGGCTCGGGCGGCCGCGGTGGCCAGGTCGACACTCATGCGGTGCAGGTTGGCCACCGCATCATCGATCAGGTTGGCGTTGCGGTCGCTCAACACGGTGCCGACGCGCTCGGTGATGGCGACGAGGTTGGCAGCGATCGTCGGCGCCTTCTGCAGCAGCATGGCGAGCGGCGCGGGTTCCGACGGGATCACCGGCAGTTCGTCGCCGAGCGCAATCAGGTTTTCCGCCGCCTGCGTGCCGCCCGAAATCTGCACGAACGAATTGCCGGTCATGCCTTTGGTTTCGAGCGAGGCGCGGGCATCAGCTTTGATCGGCACGCGGTCGTCGACGTGGATGCGCACGCGCACGCGTTCCACGTCCGTTGGGTCGAGCACGATCTCCGACACTTTGCCGACCGGCACGCCGCGATAGCGCACCGGGCTGCCTTCCTTCAGGCCGGTGACCGACCCGGTGAAATAGATCAGATAAGCCGGCCGGGTCTCGACGATCTGCACCTGAGCCACCCAGAGCGTGAACAGGATGGCCGAGGCCAGGAAGGTCAAGACGAAGACGCCGACCAGGAGATAGCGGGCCCGTGCTTCCATCGTCCGATCACCCCACCGCCGCGGCGCGGCCGCGCGGGCCGTGGAAATAGGCGTTGATCCAGGGATCGGGGTGTTCGCGCAAGGCTGTCAAGGTGCCCACCAGTACCTTGTGGCCGATGAGGACGGCGATGCGGTCGCAGATCGCCTGGAGACTATCTAGATCGTGGGTGACCATGAACACCGTCAAGCCCAATCCCTGTTGCAGGTAGCGGATCAGTTCGTCGAAGGCGGCGGCGGCGATCGGGTCGAGGCCGGCCGTCGGTTCGTCCAGAAACAGGATTTCCGGGTCGAGCGCCAGGGCCCGGGCCAGCCCGGCGCGTTTGCGCATGCCGCCGGAGAGCTGGGCCGGATACTTGCGGCCTGCCTCCGCCGTGAGGCCGACCATGGCCAGTTTGACGCGCGCCACCTCATGCACCAAATCGGGTGGCAGAACGGCGTGCTCCAAGAGCGGCACCTGGACATTCTCGGCGACGGTGAGCGAAGAGAACAAGGCACCATCTTGGAACAGCACGCCGCAGCGCCGTTGCAGTGCGGCATGCTGACGGGGTGTGGCGCGGGCGATGTCGTGCCCGAGTACGGTGATGCGCCCGGCCGCGGGTCTGAGCAGGCCGACGATGGCCTTGAGCAACACCGACTTGCCGCTGCCCGAGCCGCCGACCACGCCCAGCACTTCGCCTTGGCGCACATCCAGGTCGAGGCCACAGTGCACCACATGCTCGCCGAAGCGCGTGGTCAGTTCGCGCACCGAGATCACGGTTTCGGCTGCGGTGCCGGCGTCGTCGTCGGTCGCTGCGGCACCGGGCACATCGGTGTGGGGCAGGGCCATGACCGCAGCGCTCCCCTAAATGCCCAGCGCCGTGGCGATCACGGAGACCAGGGCATTGATCACCATGACGAGGAAAATCGCCTCGACCACCGAGCGCGTGGTGTGCAGACCGACGCTCTCGGCGCTGCCGGACACCTGCAGCCCCTCGTGGCAGCCGACCATGGCAATGACGAAGGCGAATAGCGGTGCCTTGATCAGCCCCAAGGTGGCGTCGTGGACATCGAGGGCGCCGCCGGGGATGCCGGAGAAGAATTCAAGGAAGTTCATGTCGAATAGCACGTAGGTCATCACGGCGCCGCCAAACAGGGCGATCACGTTGGCGAAGAAGGTCAAGAGCGGGAGCGCCACGATCAGCGCCAGCAATCGTGGAATGACCAGGAGTTCCAGCGGATCCAGACCCATCGTGCGCATGGCGTCGACCTCTTGGGTCACCTGCATGGTGCCGATCTGGGCGGTGAACGCCGACCCCGAACGGCCGGCGACAATGATTGCCGTAATCAGGCTGCCGATCTCGCGCAGGATGCCGATGCCGAGCAGATCGGTGACGAGGAACTCCGCGCCCACTTTGCCGAGCTGGACGATGCCCTGGTAGCCCATCACGATGCCGATTAGAAAGGCGAGCAAGCCGAGAATCGGCAGGGCCCGTAAACCGGCATGATCCAGATGGTAAAACAGCGGGGCGAGCCGGATGCGCCGGGGATTCGCCAGAACGCGGCCGAGAGCAATGCACACCACGCCGAAGAATGCGAGCAGCTGCAGCGTTTTTACCCAGCGATCGACCAGGCTGCGGCCGACATGGACCAGCCGATCGTTGTGCCAGGACGATGCCGGTGGTGGTGGCGGTGGTGGTGCTCCGGCGGCGCGCCAGACCACGTCGAGGAGGCCGCGGTGGTGCTGCGGCACGCCGACCACCTGGATCCTGTGGCCGGCCGCCTGCATGCGCGCGCACATTTGGTGCAGCAAGAGGGCGCCCACTGTGTCGAGGGCGCTCACGTCGGACAGGTCGACGCGCACGCTGGCCGGCTCTCCGGTTGCCGGCACCGGGCTGGAGCCGGGGCCGGCGATGGCCTTGATCTCGGCCTGCACCGAGGCCAACCCATCCAGGTCCCACGGCCCGGTCGCCAGAAGGCACCAGACCCCTTGGTCCCAGGTGGTGGTGAAGCCGGCGGGGCCGGCGGCGGAGGCGGTGGTGGTGGAGCGGTCGGTGGTCACGCGCGGGCCTGTTTGGCACGGGGCCGGGCGTCGACGGAGGGCACCGCCGGACGCCCGCGGCAACAGGTCGCCCTAAGACCACATCTGTCCGAATTCGTCAAATCAATGCTTTGCCCTAAGGGTCGGGCACCGGTATGGTCAAGGGCCATTTGTAGAGTCGTAACACAACTTTGGGCCACGGCGATGAATCTCAAGGACCATATCCGGGGCGTGCCGGATTTTCCCAAGCCGGGTATTCTTTTTTATGATATTTCAACGTTGTTGAAGCACCCTGGAGCGTGGCGGGAAACGGTGCGGCAGTTGGCGCACGCGGTCGGCCAGCACAAGCCGGACCTTCTGGTCGGTATCGAATCGCGTGGGTTTCTGGTGACGGCGCCGCTGGCGGTGGAGCTGGGCTGCGGCTTCGTGATGGTGCGCAAGCGCGGCAAGCTGCCGGGCCCGACCATTCCCTACACCTATGATTTGGAGTACGGCTCCGACACGGTGGAGATTCAGTCCGATGCCGTAGCGCCGGGTCAACGGGTGGTGGTGCTGGACGACCTGCTTGCCACCGGCGGCACTGGTGCCGCGGCCATCGCCCTGTTGCGCAAGGTCGGCGCCGACGTGCGCGCCACCGCTTTTATCATCGAGCTGACCTTCCTGCACGGTCGCAACCGCCTGGACGTGCCCGTGCACACGCTGATTGCTTACGACGAATGAGCCTGTTTGCTGGCACGCGCCCTTTACAAACCACGGTTCCATACCCTAATGCCTCGGGACCCGGGCGGGCGCGCACACGCTGGATGGGTGGCCGAGTGGTTTAAGGCACCGGTCTTGAAAACCGGCGTGGCGGCGACGTCACCGTGGGTTCGAATCCCACCCCATCCGCCATTGGCCGTTGAAGTGGCTTTCTCAGAGCCTTGGTCAGGGCCGTTTTATCTATGACGCGAGAAACCAAAGGCCAGTGAGAGCGGGATAGCCACCTCCATCAAGACTTCACCGACGGCATATCCGTCCGCTTCGTCGAACCAGTGTTGTTGGATCCTGGGTAATACCCACGGCCCGCATTGACGACAGGTTCGGTTTCGGCGCTCCGAAACAGGGCGGCCCGAGGACCGGTCATTGTTTCGGGCCGTTGGTCTCTTACCAATGAACGGAAGTTTTGACCGACGCGGCGCACCCCCCGTAGGGCCTGCTTCAGCAGGCCGCGGCCGGGATCGGCGCTTCAGAGCGGTTTCCGCTCACTCCGGTTCGCGGAAGACGCTCTAGCCACTTGATTTTTAAGCAAATCTTCGTCGCAGATCGGCTCGATCTGCTCGGGATTTGCTCTGGTTCTCACCGTCTGCCGCCGTCCCGCAGAGGGTGAACCTCTGGGCGGGTCGTGGCCACATCCCGGAGCGCCGACGCCCCGTCGGCCCGGCCCGTCAACC